>JAYVXN010000290.1:0-5247 GCA_043785085.1 Bdellovibrionales bacterium
ACCACGTGCGCTGGGCGCAGTTCTTTGACTGCCGATGCTTTCGGAAGTTTAACTTGGTCCGAAATGTCGATGACTTCACCTGTGGTATTATAATTCTGCAAAAGAAAAATAACCAGAACCGTAAACATATCGACCATGGCGGTCAGAGACAGCATCGCAACCACAGGCCGCGGGCCCTTGCCGGTTCGTTTGTTGTGACGGTCACGTATGCCAGGTGTGTAGATCGCCATTACTGACTCCCTGCTGTCGCAATAGAAACGGAGGAGAATCCACCTTGCAGCAAAGTATCCATCCCAAGAATTAAAAATTCATATGCAATCTCATCATCAACGGTGATGACGGCATCACCCTTGGTCGGATAAGTTTCTTTGACCTTTTTCAGGCGATCCAAAAGGGCCGGAACGTTATACTCGCCGCCTTGTTTGACAAATTCAAAGTGATCTTTGCCGACAATCAGGCGGAAGCCGGATCCTTTTACGTCTAATCGAAGGGGAATGTCGGCCACTGGAGGAGGTGGCGGTGTTGCGTCCTGACTGGTCTGCTTGCCATAAATTGAACTGCCGATCTGAATCATCGAGACTTGCGACCAAACCGCCGTGATCAATAAAAACGTGATCAAGACGCTCATCAAGTCGATGAACGGAACTAGATTCAATTCAGTATTGGTCGAGCGACCCGAGCCAATCTTCTCAATTTGTGCCATGTTTTACTCTTTAATCTTATCGCGATTGGCGACAACGAGATTTAAGAGACTCATTGAGCTCTCGACTACATCGTTCATCAACCGACCAATTTGGACTTGAAAGTAACCGTAAGAAAAAATCGCGACGATCGCAACCAGCAGACCAAAGGCCGTGCAATGAAGAGCTGAAGCAATACCGCTTGAAAGCATCTGCGCTTTCTCTGCCGCACCGACCTTCGATACTCCTCGAAACGACTCAATCATACCCATGATAGTACCGGTCAGTCCGATCAGTGTGGCCAAGTTTCCAAACACGGCCAAAAATGCTGTCCAGCCTTCGACTTTCGGAGTCTCACGCAAAACTGATGCATCCATCGCCACTTGCACTTCTTCGTCTGGGCGGTGATTCATAACTTGCACGAGACCCGCTTTGAGAGTGTTCGTCAAAGGCGTTTGCTTTTGATCACAGTAGGTGATGGCTTGACGGATGTCGCCGCGTAAAACCATGCCAAAGAGATGTTCGTTGAAATCCTCTTTGTCGGTCTTGGCGTTTCGCACCGTCATCAGCCTCTCAATGACGAGAAGCACAGTGGCGACTCCAACGGCGGCAATGACGTACATGATTGGCCCGCCGGCATGAAGCGCATTGATAATAAAATTTCCTGACTCCGCGGCTGCTGCTGGGTCGACTGCTGCTGTTGGTTCCATTGATGCTTCCTCCGTTAATGCCCTATTTAAAAACTAATTTGAAAAGAAGAACGGATACGCCACGGTCACCTGCTCATTGGGCGGTGGCTCGGGGAATTTCCAGGTCTTCAATCGGCTCATCACACATTCTGCGACATTGGTGTTACCCAACTCACTTGATTTGGTGCCGACAGAGAGAATGCGGCCTTGCTCGCCAATCGTCCACTCGAGAACTAACTTACCAAACAAATCTGGATTACGATTCAACTCACGCTCGTAGCACGTGCGGATGACTCGCAATTGACTCATGATCACCCGGCGAATAGCTTCGGGATCGATCGAGCCATGAAAATTTTCGGCTACACCCACCGATACGATTTTAGTCCCTTTGCGATTGCCCAAACCACTATCCCCGACTCCTGATTCACCGCCGCCGCGGCCATGAGTCTTGACGTCGGGCACGCCAACTAGTGAGGTTCCGGTGCCGCCTCGCCCTGTGTCTTTCAAGGCACTGCCGAGACCCGCGCCAGGACGATTTTCATTCATGCCGGCTTTGCCAGAAGCAGCATTGGCCATGCCTGAAAGCTCGCCTGCACCACTATAATTTTGTGACAATTCTGTTTGTTTGCCGCCGCCTCCGAAAACACTAAAGAGACCGGTTTTAGTGACATCTTTTTTAGGCGCTTGCATTTGCGCACCTTGAGTATTTGAGGTCTTTACCGCGCCACCTTGTTTGACCGAACTGAGCTGCTTAGGACTCTTTTTATCCTTTGGGGCGATATTTGAAGCCGCTCCAGGATTTTTCTTTGGTGTCACATCCTGAGCTCTCGCTGTATTTTGGTGCTTATCTTCTTTCTTAGGAGACGGAGTTGCCTTTGTCACCGGCTTCGGTGTGGGAGTTGCGCGCGGTGGTGGCGGAGGTGGTGGCTCTTTTGGTTCTGCCGGTGGCGTGGGCGGTTTCACCAAAATGAAGGCAGTTCGAAGTGGCTCCTGCGCATTTTCATCAGCCAACGGAGTTGGCGGAGTATAAAGAAAAGTGTAAAGCGCCAAGACGGCAGAAACCGCAATAGATAAAACCACACCCATGAATTCAGCCGAGGTCAAATCAAAGAGCGGTGCAACCAGTGGTTTCGGCGAATCAGAGACATAACGAATGACAACCGAGACATTGTCGGCGAAATCAAGACTCAGCATTTCGCCTTGATCCAACGTCAAGGCATAGCCCGGGCCATTTTTCGTCATGCGATTTTGGCGCAAGAGCTCAGCAAAACTTGACGATTGCTGACCGCGAATCAACTCACCCGTCATCTCGGGTGTAACATTGACGATTGCGCGCCCCTCAAGCCTGAGAAGAGTCATCTTTCGTACTTTTGAACCGAGCACCGGTAGTACAATATCATTATCGGGATGGGCACCGAGAGTGACCGCGCGATTGCCGCTAAAATGATATGTGGCAATGATTCGCTCTTTCCAAGCGACAAGAACTTCAACGACAGTCCCTTTAGTTGGTTTGACATAATCGCGGATGTTGCCGTATTTGCTCGCCGGGGCAAACGTGCCTTTACTTTTGCCATGTGGTTTTTTGCGTACCGGAGTCTTGACTCGTGACGGAGCACCAAGAGATACGCCCATCACCGGTGGCGTGTGCAACTCAACTTCAGGAGCGCCATTGGTATTGGCCATCAAAGTGGAGCCGGAGGCGACATTAGCAGATGGCTCAACTGGAGCTTTGCGCGGTGGTATAACTTCAGTTTTGCTCGGCGCCGCCTTGGGCTTATCTGGCTCAGCTGGCGGCTTCATCAATTCAATATGTTGAAGCGGCTCCTCGGTCACCGGCGCGATGGTCACCGGCGCGATGGGCACCGTCGGCGTTGGCTCAATCGGCTTTGCCACTTCCGTTGGTTGGGGTGCGGTAACAGTTGGTTTTTCCGGATCAGTGGCGGGAGTGATCGTCGTCACCCGTGTGACATCACTGACGGGTGCCGCTTTCGGTTTTGGCACTCCAACAAAGAATTCAATTCGAAATGGGCCCACTTCAAAAAAGTCGCCCGCCTCTAACTTGGCATCAAGAATAGGTTCGCCATGAAAAATCGTGCCGCCCTCTGAACCCAAATCAAAAAGATAGTAGCCAGAATCGCGTTCTTCAATCGCCGCATGAATCGCCGAAACTTTTGCATCCTCAAGCGGCAATTGCACGTCAGCCTGGCTGCCAATCACGACCTGTTCGGACGTAAACTGCTTTACGGAAATAAGTTGGTCGCCCTTATAAATTCGCAGTACGACTGGCTTCTTCAATGGCCACTTCCTTTATGGCTAATCTCCTCTGACGTCTTTCTCATTTCGGGCAAGAAGTCTTCGCGCAAGCGGATCAGGCGCTTATAGTTGAATTTTCGCTGCTGCAAAAGGTAGAAAAGTTCAGGCTTTTGTACCTGGCCTTCTACCAACTGATCTTCGAAATTAATCGTCGTGTTCTTTGGTTCTTTTGAAGACCCAGAGGACTTATTCGCGGGTGCGGCCGGCTTTACCTGTTGGGCAAAAGAAAGTCCTGAGCTTAAAAACGCGCTCAAGAGTACAATGATGTAAATCCATTTTCCGCGAGAGATCATTCCGTAACCTCTAAATTAGCCACACGTTGATTGAGAACTCTCTGAGTTCGACTTCGTCACTTATCAACTGAGTTCTATTTTAACTCAGATTTCGCTTTCTTTTCTAATGCATTTGCACGTTGAACGATTTCTTTTCTATCAGTTTCCAAAAATTTCACTTTATAGACAATTGCTAGCCCGTCTTTAGGCTTGTTCATATAGTCAATGAGCAGAGTTGCGTAATTAATCAGGGCATCAACGTCACGCGAGTTCTGTTTTATCAAATCACCGTAGATTCGTTCAGCTTTATCGAAATTTTTGCTGGCGCGTAAAGTAATCGCGAAATTATTTGCAATCAAGGCATCGTTTCGATTGTAACTATAGGCCTGCTCAAGCAGCGGCTGGGCCTTGAGATAGTCACCGCCTGCCAAATAGATCGAGCCGAGATTTCCAAGTGCCGCCGGATGCTTGTCATTCAACTTGAGGGCTTTCTTGAAGCTCTCCAGTGCCAGTTGTGGTTCGTTATCGGACATCAGGAGCACGCCTAAATTATTGTGCAAAGCCGGATTGTCCTGATTCTTCTCAAGTGCCTTCTCAATGAGAAGCCGAGCCGCAGAGATCTTACCTCGACGAAAGTAATAGAGGCCGAGCGTATTCAAGGCGACCGCATCATTTGGATTGGCACTCAAAATTTTGGCCGCCTCTTGAATGATCAGGTCAGCTTTAGCGGCCCGAACTGCTGCGCCAAGTGGCTGATACTTGGGGTCCAATGAGCGTGAGGCCGCTGCATCCGCGATGAGTTCTTTTGATTTCGTGGCCTTCGCATTATCCGGGGTTTCGTCATCCAAAACCATATTCTCGCCCGAAGGTGCTCCGGGTTTTGCCGCCTCGGTGTTTTTGGACCTCGAGGCACATGCCGACGTCAGCAAAACAGAAATAACTAGCAAAGGCAGAAGGTGCTTCACAGGCCCATCCAATCTGCGGTTCTTGCAACACCTGTAATTTCATTACCCACTGGCGAATCGCTTGTGCCCATTCCATCCATCGCGATTTTAGTCCAGTTTGTGAACGATTCAAGTTCAACAGACTTATCAAAGGCCGCTTTAAAAGAATTACGGGCATCCGCGCGAGCCGCATCGACTTGCTTTTGAATTAATTCTTTATATTTCTTCGCGTCCTCACCGTCTAGTCCCCTCGGCACCGGAATATGACTGTATTTGACCGCGAGGGCCTCAAACATTTGTCCCGTCGAAGCCAATGCCGCAACAATGTACGGAGCGTGGTCAAAGCGCA
>JAYVXN010000291.1:0-5247 GCA_043785085.1 Bdellovibrionales bacterium
GTTTCGACTGGCGGAACGGCGAAACATCTCCGTGAACACGGCATCGCCGTTACAGAGGTTGCTGAGCAAACAGGATTTCCAGAAATGATGGATGGCCGCGTTCGAACTCTCCATCCCTATATTCACATGCCGCTATTAGCTCGATCTAGAGTGCCAGAAGACATGCGCTTACTTAATGAGCACAAGCTTCAGCCGTTTGATTTGATCATCGTGAACCTCTATCCATTTGAGGCAGCCACGTACAAAGACCTTCCAGACGACGAGTTGATTGAGTACATTGATATCGGTGGGCCAAGTCTGCTTCGCGCCGCTGCCAAAAACCACGAACGCATTGCCGTGGTTTGCGATCCTTCTGATTACCAATGGATCGCCCAAAAACAAGAACTCACCTTAAGTGACCGCCGCAAACTTGCGGCTCGCGTGTTTGTGCACACCTCGCAATATGATGCACTCATTGCCAAAACTCTCGATTCAGAAAAAACAGCGATGGCACCTTTGGCCGGTTCATTGATTCAAGAATTACGTTATGGCGAAAACCCGGCGCAAAAGGCATGGTGGTTCAAAACGGGGGGTGCTCGCTCTGGTCTGCATGAGGCTGAAATTCTGCATGGTAAAGCACTTTCTTATAACAATATTCTCGACATTGATGCGGCGGCCGCGACAGTCAGAAATTTTCAATCACCTTGCGCAATCGGAGTGAAGCACAACAATCCTTGTGGCGCTGGCGTGGCTCGCGAAATCAGTCAAGCCCTTCGTCTGGCTCTAAAGGCGGACCCGGTGAGCATTTTCGGTGGAATTGTCGCCACCAATCGAATGATTGATTTGGCTTGTGCCGAAGAGCTCGCCAAATTATTTCTAGAGTGTGTTGTGGCGCCAGATTTTTCCGGTGATGCATTGGCCCGACTGCAAATGAAAAAAGACCTTCGTCTGCTACGCTGGCCCGACCTGGGAGGGCACAATCCAAAGGCGCAAGAATCTTTTGAATTCCGCACGGTTGCTGGTGGGTATTTAGTTCAGACTCATGATACGATGGAAGCCTGGTCGAGTGAATGGCGGGTCATTGGGGAGGCTCCTTCATCTCAAGTGCGCGAAGATTTAATGATGGCTTGGAAAATCTGTGCACATTTGAAGAGCAACGCGATTGCCCTGGTTGAAAACGGTCAAAGCGTCGGCCTTGGCATGGGACAAGTGAACCGTGTTGAGGCGGTGGAGCAAGCGCTAGCGCGGCTGAAGAAATACCAGCCTCAGGCGCAATCTCCAGTGCTTGCGAGCGATGCATTTTTTCCGTTTCCGGATTCGATAGAGTTGATCGCTGGCGCAGGCGTGCGCTGGGTGATTCAACCAGGCGGATCGATTCGTGATGACGACGTCATTCAGAAAGCGCGAGATCTGAAGGTCAATATGATTTTGACTGGAGCTCGACACTTTCGACACTGATCTGCTTTGTTCTGTCTAAAGACCTGGGGCAAATTCAGATCGAGTCCGTTTAAAGGGAGCTTGGCGGCATGGAAAAACATCAGGTGGACAATCTTATTTGGCTGGTGAAATCGGGTGATCGGATTCTCGGGCCATTCACGATAGACGAGCTCAAGCGTAAACTTATATCAAAAGAGTTTGTCGTCATTGACGAAGTCACCTCACCTGGAAAACGCTGGCGCTATTTTCAGCAAGAGCCGATTTTTGCAAAGATCGTTGAGGACATTCGCAAAAGTCAAAGCCAGCAACGAGAAGACACAGAACTCGGTACCCTTTCAATGGCGACCAAATCGACCGGTACCACTGATGTGACCGAAGATTTAGAATGGCAAAAGACCAACCCCGAAATTGAGTCTGACTTGGATCATGGTAATGGCGCCGTTCAGGACGCCGAAATTCTCAATGAAGTGGATTATTCCAAACCTGCTTCTGGCAGTGCGACGCCTGTTAAACAATATGGATTTGGCCAGGATCAACAGGTTCAGAAAGAAATTGCCCGATCAAGTAATACCGTTTGGTTGTTGACTGCTGTGGTGATCGTTTTTGTCGGAATCGGAATATATCGTCTTCAGACGTCCGCACCCGGACAACCCAAAGACGGTGAATTTCCGCACCTTTATCAACAGGCCGTGGCCGCAGTAAAAGTCGGAGATTTTAAGACCGCTTTTAAAATGATTTCTGATGCCAGAAATCTGCGCGGCGGGGATTCTGAAGTTGATTTACTCTACGCGACGCTAGCCATGCATGAAAATCCCGGTCAAACCAATGAAGCCAAGACTATGATTGAGACAATCATTGCCAATGAAAAAAGAGATGCGCCCTTGAAGCGGGCCCATACAGCCTACGGTCTCGCGCTCCTCCAAGAAGATGATTATCGCAATGCCCTCAACTCGTTTGAAAGTGCGTTGCAAATCGATCCGTATTATTACCCGGCGCAGTTTAACAAAGGAGTCGCGCATTTTCAGATGAAAGATTTCGAGGATGCCGTCGGCTCTTTTCGTTCAATCCTGCAGGGGGGGCACGACCCTGCGGCTATGTTGATGTTAGTTCGCTCTGAGATGGGGCGACTTGATTTAAAGAAAGTCACCGGTAGGCTTGAAGATCTGATCTCAACTGTGGAGACAGTTATTCCACGCGCCGCTGACTTTCGCCCAGAAGGCTGGTTGTTTCTCATTTACCTGAAAGCCATGAACGGCAGTATGCGCGAAGTCGCTAAACTCTGTGATAATTTTATTAATGTCGATCCTTATCTAACGCAAGATACTTATCATGACCCACTCTTGGATTTGCGGCCACTTGCCTGGAATCAGTTGCGCGACATTTGCCGTGAGTTGACTGACCGCGGATTAAAAATTTCGCCCCATTATCAATTAGTCTGGGCGGCGTGCCTCATCCATAGCGAAGCTTACACGGATGCCAACAAAGTACTAGAGGACGTTTTGGCACGGACACCTGATGATCAGGACGCCCAAGCGGTTAATGCCTATTTAAATATGCAAATGAAAAACGACGATGCGGCAAAAGGCGCCCTCCGACTTGCTGAGAAGGCCGGTGGTACCGATCTTAGCCATATTTTGGGCGCTCGGCTCTGTGCTGAAAACAAAACCTTCGCGTGTGCCGATGAAAACTGGAAAAAGCTACTCAATAAAAACCCTCCGTCACCGGCGGCGTTAACCGGAGAGGCTTTTTTAGCTTTGCAATCTGGGCAGCCAGATCTGGCGCAGACCTATTTGCATGATTTCAACGAAATTGCCCCGCGGTATATTCCGATGCTGAAATTAAATCTTTCACTCGGCGGAAGTTCTCAATGACCAAGCGAAGTGCTAGTATCGGCGGGTCCCTTCGAACCTTCGTTACGCCTTTAATTGTTTTATGCCTTGTCGCCTGTGAAAAAAAACCACCCTACCTGCAATACGATGTTGCGACGCAGGCCATGTCGCGCTCGAGTACTGAAATTGAACTTCCGGTTGGACTTTTTGACCGCATCGAAGAAGTCGCTAACTCCAAATGGGCGTCCTTTGGAGAAGCTGAAAAAAAGATTGAAAAGCCTGAGCGTAAAAGTGAGGACCTCATTCTTAAAAGCAAAGTCGAGATGGTCCCGATAAAAGTCTATCTGCTTGAAAAAACTCGCGGCATACTGGGCGGCCAAAATCACCAACTGGAATTTCCGAAGGGCGGAGGCGAAGTCGATCTGCGCGATTTTGTCAGAGATAAACAAGGCAGCTTTTATCTCAATATCGAATTTGGTGTTGCCCCTCCGTCCGATGCTCCCTATAAAATTTTCTATTTGAGTAATGCCTCGGCCAGAAAGGTCGCCGGCGAAACTCTGGGCTCTGGTTGTAACAGGTATTTTGATATTTCTTCCTATTATTTGAAAACCAGTAAAAATATGGGCTTTTTGGTCAACACGACTCAGCAAAGGGATGTCAGCGCTTTAATAGGGAGTTATTTTTTCGTCGCAAAAGTCGAGCGAAAACGTTATATGGCCGCCGTGACAATTAAAGATTCTCGATATCGGCAGCTGCAATGCCGTCGATAGCCGAATTTGTCTTCTCAGGGATCACATGAATAAGGTATAGTCCTGCCACGTTTCGGCCGATATTGACCAATAACAAGGACCAAGCATGTTACCGAATGACAGTCTAAACAGCGAGGGAAAGCCAGAGACTCCTCAAGTTCTCGAAAAGCAGTTCGTCCGTGACCTGCAAGACAAACAGACAGTGCTGTCGATTTTTCTGGTTCGGGATAAAGCTGTTTTGACCGGAAAAAACGGCAAGTCTTATATCAGTTTGATTTTAGGCGATAATAGCGGCACCGTCGATGCCCGGATTTGGGACAATGTCGATCAAGTTTCGCACCTTTTTCAGAGTGGCGATATGATCCGGATCAAGGGCTTGGTTCAAATATTTCAAAACCGCAAACAAGTGGTGATTCATCGCCTCGAAAAAGCCTTGGCTGAAGAATATAAAATGGACGACTTCATTAGCAGCGCGCAACGCTCGCCAGATGAAATGTTGCAACAACTTTTGCAGCTGGTAAACGAAATGAAGGATCAAAATCTGCGACAGCTGACAATCGATGTTCTCACTGATCCGGAGATTCGTCCACGCATGCTCAAGGCGCCGGCGGCTAAAACCATTCACCACGCTTATCTCAGTGGATTGCTCGAGCATGTTTTATCAATTTGCGGTTTGATGAAAGCAATCGCGACTCATTATTCCGCCCAAGGAATCGTGCTGCGCGAAGATTTGCTGTATTTTGGCGCGATTTTTCACGATATTGGCAAGATTTGGGAATTAGACATTGAGCAGGGGATTTCATATACGGACAAAGGTAAACTTCTCGGTCATATGATCCTGGCCGTGGAGCTGGTTGAAAAAAAGGCGTCGCGCATTTTAGGTTTTCCAGAAGAACTTAAGGATTTGTGCAAGCACATCATCCTGAGTCACCATGGCAAATTAGAATACGGATCACCCAAGACACCGATGTTTTTGGAGGCCTTTATTGTTGCCGCCGTCGATGATTTCGATAGCAAAATAAATACGCTTGATCGATTTCTGAAGGCGGAGCGCGAGACAGGCGAACGTTGGTCCCGGTATCATCAATTATTCGACCGCTACTTTTTCTTACGAATTCCGGAATGAATGGCATGATCGATTACCTCATGGCCTATAAACGCTATGACCCAGCGGCAAAATCGGTCATGGAAATCGCCCTACTCTATCCGGGGCCGAAGGCCGTTTTATTTCATCGGATCGCACATTGGCTTTA
>JAYVXN010000292.1:0-5240 GCA_043785085.1 Bdellovibrionales bacterium
CTCTTGCAGACAAAATGATCCGATTAATCCACTCGCTCCGGCAATGATTGCTGTCTTCATGTAACGTCCAACCCCATTTCCTGTTTAGCTTCTACCGAAAACTCGAAGGGTTCAAGAGAGAACTCTGAGATTTTCCATTCAGCGAATTCAGATTTTACAGGTACCGATTTCCGGATGTCCAGATGCCTCTCGTTTGAGATTTTGCACCATTTCGGGCGCCTTGGTTTCAGCCGTTGGAAAAATGTGTTCATAATTTGCCTGCGTCATTTTGGCGAAGGCTTTTTGATCTTCGCCGCGGCATCCATAAAGTGCGGCAAGAGCCAGCAATTTTTCACCCTGCCCTTGCGCCATTTCGCGGCTGAGATCGCTCTGATTGTTTTCGGCAAAGTATTCAATAGCCTTGTCGTTCATTACTAAACCACTCGCCGTACATCCAGAGGTTCCGGAGGTGATACCAAAGCCTTGTGTAAAAAGCGTGTCATTGGTGGTCATCGAAAAAAGCTGCAAAATTTTGCTGTTTTTTTGGATCACAACCGAACCCAGGCCGCAACCCGAATCAGATGCATATGAAACCACGCCCAGACCAAAGACCAGAAGCGCAGGCAGTGTCTTTAAGCCGATAAAAATAATTTGTTTAGTCATTTTTTTCTCCATCTATGCGGTGAGTGTTTTTTATCATAGCCGCACTCCAAGAAATTTGCAGCCGCGACTGGCCTTTGTCAGTGCAATTATCTCATCGGCCAGAGCCCGACAAAGAGCCGGCGCAAATGCGACGGCGCCAAAACGGCAAGCTGTCGCAAGTGCAACACTAGACCTTGTCGCGGCGGAAGAAGCAGATGCCATTATCCGCGTTTTCGTTTACGCTAGTCCTTGCCACGCATCAGTTGGTCAACGACAAGGATGAGTCATCAATGCCTCGGTGGACCTTATGGTTTTCGATATTTATTTTTCTAGCGCTGCCGGCACGGGCGGATGTTGCGCTCGGCGCCGGGGTATCATCAGAAACCAGCGGTCGCGTTGTCCCCGCCTTGAATTTAGCAGTTCTCGGAAAATCTTTTGGCCTCAGTGCGTTCTCAACGGGTGTGAAAACGACCCTTTATTATGAGAGCGGTTATGTTTTAAGCGCGCTTTATCTATGGCAGCCAGGTGAAATATTATCCGGACCGGTCACGGCGGGACTCGGCCTGGGTTTTTATTATAGCAAGCGCGGATACCGCCCCGGCCCGAGTGCAGCACTCGAAGAAGATGAGGATTCAACCGGTGGCCCTTCTTTTCGTGCTGAATGGAAATTTCTCGGGCCGTTCTATCTTTCGGCCGAATGTCTTTTTGGTCTGCGCACTCCCATAAACCTTTTAGTGCTCAGTGCGCAGGATGTGGCGCACCTCACCTTCGGAGTGCGCTTTTGAAAAATCTTCTTATTTTACTTTTGCTTTTGATTTTACTCCTATCGAACTCGAGTCAAGCCGCCGGACAATCCACCACTCATACCCCCACTGCAGAAAAATATCAGAGCGCTTTTGGTTTTATTGGCGCTGGTTCCGGTCTTGGTTTGGGCTCGATGCGTGGCGGCTTTGCGCAGTGGGAAGGTGGCTTGGTCAATCCACAAACGATAGCCATTGATAAAATTTTAATCAACGGCCTCACCTACGCAGCTTTTGGCCCCGCTGTGCTGATTGCGCCTCGCCTCGGTTGGGGATTTTACGGTGCGGTTGGCTTGGACGCGAGCTTGTTTTGGGGCTTTTCAATTCGTGCCGAAATGAATGCCTCAGGTGCGGTCAATACTGGGCAAACAATTGGCGCCTTGATCGTGGGCCTGGGCTTTAATTTTTAATTGAGGAGACACCGTGAAACGAAATCACTGGAAATCTGTTCTAGCCGTGCTCCTACTTTTGCCGTTCACCGTCGGTTTTCGGGTTTTCCCCGGTGGCAACAATTGGCCGATTTCGCCGACTGATCCCACCCTCTGGATTCAAGTTTGCCGGCAGCTCACCTTTACAAAGTCCGGCTTCCCACCCGATGATCCCCTTTATCAAACTCTGCCTTCATTTACCACGGCACTTCAGTCCATTGTCGATGACTATAATAATGTCGGCGGAAGTTACGTGCGCCTAGCGGTTTTTCCAAATGACCCGAATAATCCGGGCACTCCGGCCGCGGGCGACTCCCCTTTTACATCAACCCGAGCTGCCGGTCGCACCATTGATGTTTGTTTCAATAGCCAGACAGTCACTGCAGGCTATTCCCAGCCGAAGTGGAATAATGACGGCATAATGACGAGCTGTTCAATCGAGCTCAGTGAAAAGCTGATGGACCAGGCCCATGTTTTTGTCGAAGTGCTCACTCATGAACTGGGTCACTGCCTCGGCTTGGACCATCCGCAAGAAACCACGCACTCCATTATGTCTTATTATGCCAATGTTAATCGTCTGCAAATTGATGACAAGATGGGGATCGTTAACCTGTACCCTAAAGATCCGAGCTATGGTCGCGAACAAGCCACGCTCGGAATGAGTTGCGCGCCAGCAAACTGATGAACAAGAGGCAGAGTCCTGTTGCGACTCTGAATGTGAATGATTAAAAAACAAAAAGTCCTGATTGCCGATTTTCCGTGGCTCGCCTTTGCCGTGTTTTTGGTTTGCCGAGGTCTCATTCTTTTTTCTTATCAACAGTATCTTTCCGATGTGGAGTTTTATTTCTCAGTCGCGCAAAATGGCCTCGGCAAAGGCCTCACCGCCTACAAAGATTTTCATTGGAGTTATCCGCCACTGTCACTGGTATTTGTTTATTTACCCTATTTCATCGCCAAAACCTTTACCGGTTATCGCTTCGGCTTTCAACTCCTTTGCTTCCTTCTTGAGTGTGGCGTGTTTTTTCTCCTGCAGCGCTTTTTGACGGTCCAACTGAAGTTTTCTTCACGAAAAACCACACAGGCTTTGTTACTCTATTCCGTGCTCGGTCTTTTCATGGGCCACTTACTCTATGATCGCATTGATATTCTCGTACTTTTGTCATTAATGGGCCTTTTAACTATGACCAAGCAAAATTCGTTGCTTGCGACCTTACCGGGAGTTTTCGGCACCCTTTGTAAAATTACGCCAGTTTTTTGGTTGCCACCGGTCTTGTTCATTCGCTGGTTCAGAGAGCGCGGCACTTCATTTTGGAGTATGTTAGCGCTCAGCCTCGGGCCGATTGCTCTGACGATGATTATTTATAATCAACTGATTAACGGCACTTTGATTGAGACCTTAAGCATGCACTCGGACCGTGGCATTCAAGTGGAATCTGTTTGGGCGACACCGCTGATGCTGATCAAGGCCTTTGTGCCTGACGCTGGCGTGCAAATCGAAAACAACAATGGTGCGCAGCATTTGGGCGGCAGTTTAGTCACACAAACCTATCTCAATCTCTCGAAAGTTTTCGGCTTTTTGCTTCTCGGTTTAGGCTATTTGCATTTGCTCTGGACTCTCTGGCGTGCGCGCTCTGAGAAACGGACGGAGCGAGAGTTAAACTGGCTATTATTTATGGCCCAGTCAGCCGTGACGGTTTTGTTTTTAGCGACGCAAAGGGTCCTGTCGATCCAGTTTTTTATCTGGCTGGTGCCAGTCTTGGCGGTTTTGTTGCCACAAGCTCAGAGCGGATTTTTATGGTGTGTCAGCCCTGCGATCTTCGCCCTTGCCTACATTGGCTTTGACATCGGATATTGGCAGTTCGTGGCCTTTCAACCGGCCTTTGTCCTCGTCGTGGCCTTGCGAAATATCTTATTGGTGCTTGTTTCAAGCAATATCATCATCCGATATTGGCGAGTCTTAAACGAATTCGCTCGGTCTGCGACCGCCCCGCTTGAAAGCGAAATTACGAAGACAAGAACGTCTCGGGCCACCAAAGCCGGTAGCCCGAAGGCGGTTCGGGTTAAACGATCGAGCGACGGCGTACGCCGTGATAAATAAACAAAACAACCATGGCTCCGACAACGGCGGCCAGGAAACCGGCCGGTTCACCAGGCTGATACCAGCCCAAACCACGACCCAGCATTCCAGCCAATAGCGCGCCAAGAATACCAAGTACCGTCGTCATCACAAAGCCTGCCGGATCGCGACCAGGCATTAAAAATCGCGCCACTAAGCCAATCACAAAGCCGATGATAATCATCCATAAAATTGACATTTGTCCCTCCTGGGAAGTGATCTCGGTTCTAAATTCCACCACGACCAGCATGACTGAAATCCATCAAAGCAAGCTGGGCGCTACTCTTTTGAAGTAACATCCACGACACGCGATTACAAGATGACTCCTGATGGAGTTTTAATGACCAAATAGTGACAAGTTCTGAAATCAACCGACTGCATTGAACATTCTGAAAAAAACCGCTGAGGCAAAAAACCGCGGCCGATTATTGAACCTTAACTTTGATTGTCTGACTGAGTTTATCGCCATACGAAGCATGGCTGCCGTCAGCGAATTGCAACGTTAAGATGTGCTCACCTTTTGGCAGAGTCAGTTCAGCTTCAGTTTGGGCATTGCCATAATGGATGTGAGTATCGTCCTTCGGGATGACGGTGCCATTGGCTGCGGGGCCGCCATCGACGATGATGTGATAATGACCAGTTCCCGCAACCAACGGGCCCGCCTTAGCGACTTTCATTCCTTTAATTCCAAATTTAACTTTGAATTTTTCTTTTACAGTGGCGCCATTCTTAGGCGAAACAAACCAAACTTGCGGCTGAACGATTGTGCCGGCGCTTTCAGGTGATGTTTTTTCAATCGGCTCCGTTTGCGTGAGCGATTTAGGTGTGTTCTGTGCCAGAGCTGAAAGTGAAAAGCCCAGACAAACGACAACACAGATACTGATTTTTGCATTGAAAATAGCTGAGACGCGCAAGAAAATCCCCCTGTAGGTAAACTGCAGTTCAGATAGAAATATTACGTAAGCGTGCTCAGAAAACAAGGATTCTTGTTTATTGAACCGGAGAATTGACGACGATCTCAGCCCGCAGCGGACCTAGACCCGCAAGAAGTTCATTTTTCTCACGCTCGCCGACGTGGTACTTTTCTAGGGCCCGAACCAGATCTTCCGCAACTGCGGTAAACTGCTGATCGTCGATAGCGAGGCCTTTGTGCGCGTCTTTCATTGAACGGCCATTGTATTTACAGGGTCCACCGCTGATTTCGCAAATTTGCTCGGTTAAATTTGCTTTAAATTTCTTGAAATCCTTTTTGTCCGCCGTGACTCCGGCAAAAAA
>JAYVXN010000293.1:0-1512 GCA_043785085.1 Bdellovibrionales bacterium
ACGAGTAAAATGAGAGAAAGACTTAAACACCCATAAATCAATGGCTTCAATTTAGGCGCAGCCAGAAATTTTTCTAACAAAAGCACATATCGGGTTTCAAGAAACTTTAAAAACTTCTCAAGCGGTGACGGCTGATGTTGAATGCTAGCGTGACCCATGAGATGGAGGCGAATGGTAGGCACCAAAACCAAGGCGACAACCGCAGAGAAGCCATGCGAGAACACCACCGCTTTGGCTAAATCACCGAGGATGGCATAGCTTAAATCCGAAGTAAAAGCGAGCGGTATAAACACCACAAGAGACGCCACAGTGCTGGCGATCACTGAAAACTTGACTTCGTTGACGGCTCCCACCACGACACGCACGCGGGCTTCGAAATCCAAAGGCTCGGTGATTTCTTCAAAGTGGCGAAAGATGTTTTCCATCACCACGACTGAGGCGTCGACGTTCATCCCCGCGCTGAGAGCTAAGCCGCCAAGCGAAATCAAATTCAGATTCATACCGGAAAGGCGCATTAATATAAATGCCAGAACAATACTGATCGGTATTTCTATGGCCGCAGTGATGACGTTACGAAGATTGCCGATAAAAAGGAAAAGAATGATGACAGCTAAAAACGCTGCGAGGAAAACTTCATGGGAAACGTTGTTCACTGCTGAGCGAATGAACTCGGACGGATCGACGAGCGTCTTATACTCAATGTCTTTTGGCCAGGTTGCCTGATTTTTCTTAATCAACTCAATCACGTCTTCGGCCATTTTTTTAATATTGCCACCGGGCTTCGGTTGCGCAAATAAAATAATACTTGGCGAGCCACTGGTTTTAAAAGTGCGCGCACTATCAAGTGGAATGGTCAAATCGACATTGGCGATATCCGCAAGAGCCACGGTCTGGCCCGAATGCGCCGTGACCGTCATCTGTTTAAGTTTATCAAAGGTATTCACGTTGCTCGGAAAAACGATGCGGAAATTGTTGGCGCCCACCGTGACCGAACCCGCCCCGTAACTGTCAAAAAGGCGATTGATGGCGGTGGAAATGTCTTCCGGAAACAACTGAAATGCCGCCATCGCATCTGGCTTCAGCTCGATTTGCACTTGCTGGTGCTGCGGATTCCAGAGGCCAGCATCATTGGCTTCGGTCACTTTGGCGAGCTGTGGACCAAGAATCGGCTCAAGGATTTTATACACTTCGGTGAGACTGCGTTTTTGACTGTAAAAGCTGAGCGCTAAAAAGCCAGAATTTTCATCATTTGACCAGACATTGACGCTGCGGCGAGCTTCCAGGGGTAGCACACTGGAGAGCGCATTGACTGTCGTTTGCACTTCTCGAAGAGCGCGGTCCGGGGCGCCGCCCCAGCGAAAATCAAGATCATAACAATTGTTTGAATTTGAATAGGTCGAGCGCACTCGTTCGACTTCCAGCCCCGGCCCTGAGATCGTGCGCAGCTGTGATTCAAAGTTGGTACCGTAGAGGCGTTCAAAATTTTCAGGCGCTAGTTCGGATCGGATACAG
>JAYVXN010000294.1:0-5194 GCA_043785085.1 Bdellovibrionales bacterium
AAGCGCATCGCGGTTCTCGGTACGCGCGCCACGGTTTCCGCCCAAGCGTATGTCCGAGCCATCCAAGAGCTTTTGCCGGCGGCACAAGTTTTTCAGCAGGCGTGTCCACTCTTAGTGCCGCTGGTCGAAGAGGGCTGGGTTGATGACCCCATTACCAATCTCATCGTCTACCGGTATCTCTCCCCGCTCGCCCAGCAAAATGTGGACACAGTTATTTTAGGGTGCACGCACTACCCGGTTTTAAAAAATGCGGTCGCAAAAGTGATGGGTCAGCAAGTGGCCTTAATTGAATCCAGTACGGCCATCGCTTTACAAATTCAAACCGATATGAAATCGGGCCGCCTTCGTTCAAGCCAAAGCGGCGGTGGCCTTGAAATCCTCACCACGGATGTCTCCGCTTCGTTCCAAGAAGTGGCGATGCGCTTGATGCACCCCTACATTATTCCCGCTTTGGTCAACGTCGATTTATGAGGCCGTGCAAAGAACCTTGACCACTCAGGGCAGATTGCGTTTCTATGCGAGCCATCGTTTGGCAATTCCTGGAGGCGTCAGTGCAAAGCATCATTTTCGGACAAACGGCATCGGGTTTACCGATTCCGGCCTATCATTTTGGCTATGAAGGTCCGAAGGTCCTGATCGTTGGTGGCGTGCATGGCGATGAAGGCGAAGGCGTCGTGGCTGCCTACGGTCTGTTTCGGCAGTTTCTGACCTCTTTTGATTATCGCTTGGAGATCACCCTTGTTCCGGCGTTGAACTTGGATGGCGTGATTGCGAAGTCTCGCGTCAATGCCAACGGCGTTGATCTGAATCGTAATCTGCCAACCAATGATTGGACCAACCAGGTGGCCACACCGCGCTATTATCCGGGCACCAGCGCGGGCAGTGAGCCTGAGAATCAGGCACTGATGCGTTACATGGAAGCCAATGAACCCAGCTTCATTCTCAGTCTGCACTCGTGGCAACCGTGTTTGAACATTAATGGCAACTGCCGAAAACAGGCCGAAGAAATCGCTAAACTCACGGGTTATCCGGTGATTGAATCCATCGGCTATCCGACCCCGGGTTGTCTTGGTACCTTCGCTGGTCTTGAGCGCGATATGCCGACTCTCACCTACGAAATTGAGCGCGGGCTTGTGACGCCACAAATCTTAAGCACGCATATTCCCGCTATTCACGAAGCCCTTAAAGTGACACAAGTCTAAGGAATCAAATGAAAGCACTTATTGAAAAAGCCTATGCTGAAAACCTTCTCGGTGCAGACGTTCAAGAAGCCGTCGAACATACCATCCAGCAACTTGATAGCGGAGCTATTCGCGTCTGTGAAAAAGCCACCGAAAAAGTCACCGAAAAAGTCGACGAGAAAACAGGTAGCAATTTCATGCACCATGAATGGATTAAAAAAGCCATTCTTCTGTATTTTCGCTTAAGAAAAATGTCAGTTTTTGAAGCCGGTGATTTTCGCTTCGTTGATAAAGTGCCAGTGAAAAAATGGACAGGCAATGAAGGTGTTCGCGTCGTGCCTCAGGCCATGGTTCGCTATGGTTCATTCGTCTCCAGTGGCGCGATTTTAATGCCTAGTTTTGTCAATATCGGAGCCTTTATCGGCAGCGGCACCATGGTCGATACGTGGGCGACCGTGGGCTCGTGTGCGTATGTGGGCGCTGGCGTGCACCTCTCTGGTGGCGTTGGTGTCGGCGGAGTCTTAGAGCCCGTGCAAGCCAAACCCGTCGTCATCGAAGACGGGGCTTTTATTGGCAGCCGCTGTATTTTAGTGGAGGGGGTGCACATTGAAGAAGGTGCAGTGCTCGGCGCAGGAGTCACCATCACCGGCAGCACGAAAATCATTGATGCTTCGAGCGGGACCGTACACAAAGGCCGGGTTCCGAAAAATGCCGTCGTTATTCCTGGAACGTACCAGAAGCAATTTAACTCTGGCATTTATGGTGTGCCGTGTGCGTTGATTATTGGTTCTCGTAAAGAGAGCACCAATCAAAAGACATCTTTGACGGACGCTTTGCGCGAGTATGACGTCGCCACTTAAAACTTGTGTTCGGCAAGAGTTTAAAGTGATACTTTAATCATCATGCTCAGCTGGGATTTATTTCGCCATTATCTCCTCTCTCGCCGCGCCGGTGCGTTGATTCGCATTGTCGCTTGGCTTTGCATTTCAGGAGTTTCAATCGGCGTCATGTCGCTCGTCATCGTTCTCAGCGTCATGAATGGTTTTAATGATTCAATCAAAAGTAAACTTTTAGCGGTCGAACCACATTTAGTCGTCAAAGTGCCGGGTGCAAAATCAGCTGAAGACATCGCAAATTCCCCCGTTTTTCATTTCCTAAAAACCCAGCCAGGCGTGCGCGCCGAAGTCTCAGAAACTCAAGACTTATTTATCCGCACGGTTGAAGGCCTCTACGGTGGAGCTGCGGCACGCGGCATTGATCCCGCCTCACTCAAATATATTCTGGAGCAATCGCAAAAAGCACTCTCCGCGCATAAACCCGTAGGTGAAACCGAGGTAACGGCACCGCTACCCGCCACTGATTTAGGTCCTGGTGAAATCTTAATGGGCGTCGATCTCGCTCGCTCACTCGGAATCTTTGAAGGCGATAAAATTGTCGCGATCGCACCTGAAGTTTTACTTCTGCCGCCCGGAGAGGTGCCGACCTATGAACGAGTGACCGTCAAGGGTCTGCTCAACACCAATATTGCCGATATCGATTCAAAGGCGATTTTTTACTCGCGTGAGAAAACTTTCACGCGCCTCAAAGATCCGGCCTCACGAGAACTCGGCATCGAAGTGCGCCTGCCCGACCCACACAATTTTCAAGGGCTCAAATCAACCCTTGAAAAACAAGGTGTTGAAGTCGCCAGCTGGGTTGATCGCAACTCCTCTTTGTTTTACGCGTTGAAGATGGAAAAATTCATCATGGGCTTGTTTCTTGGCTTAAGTGCTTTGATCGCTAGTTTCTCCATTGTCACGGTCTTAGTTCTTTTGCTCACGCAAAAACGCAAAGACATTGGCGTGTTTATGGCCATGGGACTTTCGGCCCATGAAACCCGT
Organism: Bdellovibrionales bacterium; assembly: GCA_043785085.1. Classification (GTDB taxonomy): domain Bacteria; phylum Bdellovibrionota; class Bdellovibrionia; order Bdellovibrionales; family JAMPXM01; genus JAYVXN01. Next base: position 3,062 of record JAYVXN010000294.1, read on the forward strand.
AGGCTCTTCGTCAAAGTTGGCATGATTTTGTCGTTTCTTGGCATTGGCGGAGGCCTATTTATCGGTGTGATGGTATCGGTGATTATTGATCGCTATCCACTGCCGGTGCTACCAGACATCTACTATGACAACACTATTCCGGCGACAGTTGATCCGGTGATTGTTTTTGCGATTGCCGTCATTGGTGGCACGATTGCTTTTTTAAGTGCGTGGATTCCGGCAAAATCGCACACCAATCTCTTGCCGGCCGAAGCGCTTCGTTCACGCCAAGCGGCGCGAGGGAACGAAGGTTAGGCACACCGCCTAACTTCCCGAAAACCAGCGCTTCACGCGCTTCCAAAATCCCGGACGTTGAGTTTGGCGCAAATCTGATTTCAAATGCTCTAATAGTGCCACGACTGAGTCATCTTTGCGGGTGATTGGAGAGCGTAAAAGCTCAATCAGCTGATTGCGCTCGAGTCCTGCGAGTTCGGTGACATTTTCCAGTAATTGCATGGCCTGATTCACGGCGCTGGATTGCGGATGGACATCAAACTGAATAGTCTCACTTGACTCAGAGTCAGGAACTTCTTGCTCGATGATAAAACCGGTTTTAACGCCGTCTAAGACATTCCACTCCACCACTTGGCCATAAAAGCTCACTTGGTGGCGGATAATACTGCGCTTTTCATCAGTCCAAATAAATAAATCGATATCATTTGGCGAATGAAACCAGCGACTGAGATAGTGAATATTCTCAACCGGCACCACGTCAACCGCCACTTCACGAAGCGATTGACCCATGCTTTCGGCATTGAACATCAGCGGAATTTTTCGAGCGCCCTCAAGATCTGTGCGTTTAATTGTCATGATCCTTAGCTTTCAATTCATTTCCAGCAAATCTGTCATTGGGCCACAAATTCCGTGAGGCCGTTTTAGGTTTTATTTCTTAGGCTCACTGGCCGGCTGGCGCTCCTTAGCTTCTTCTTCACGAACATCTTTCACTGAACCTCGCAACAGGAATGATTTTTGTAATGCCTTTAAGGTCACGACAGTTTCATCCAAAGCCTCGAGCGCTCGCTTACTCGCATGCGGAATTTCAGGAGCCATTTGCGACATTAACGGCAGAAACTTTTGCATCTCATCTGTTAAAACTGCCATGTTCTTAGCAATTTTCGATAAATCGGCGGCCAACTCCGGTGAATTTTTCGTAAATTGCGGCATCACGGTGTTGAGTTCAGTGGTCAGCGCGACTAAATTATTTACCGTAGTGACCAATTGTTGTTTACCATTGAGCTGGCGAATCAGGCCCGTCGCCTCTTTACCCATGCTGCTCATATTACGTATCAACGGATTGAGTTCATCAAAGATTTTAACAATCGCCTTGGAGCGCTCTGGGTCTAAAAAGGCTTCGGCCACGAATTTAAGATTCTCCATCATCTTGCCCATCGTCTCTAAATAAGGCCCAAGCGTTTTACCACTGACCAAGTCCATAATATCTGCCGAGGCTTCACTGGCAAGCAGTTGACCTTCAGGAACATTCTTAGTTTGCTCGGTGCCGACACTGACATCGAGAACTTTTTCACCAATGATAAACGGACGCATGATGCGCACAACGCTGTCTTCGTGAATACGGGCATGAAAACGTTCCGAAACTTCAAAACGCACAAGAATTTGATTATTGTTTTTTAAGTCGACACTGGTGACCGAACCCGCGCGCAGACCCGCCATTTGCACCATCGTACCGATATGCACGCCATCGGCTGAGGAAAGGTGAGTTTCAAGAGCGATTTTGCGCTCAAACCAGCCGCGTTTAACGGCGACGGCGACCGACGCCGCAATCGAGCCGCCGATAGCCATCAGCACAAACAATCCTGCAACTCGCTCAAATTGATTGAATTTAATTTTCACAGTGAGACGACCTTTCCCGCTGGGCCCGGCACTGCAAATAAACCGCAGTTCTCAATATGCACCGACTCACATTGCATTTTTTCCGCCAGCCCTGGGCGCCGAGTGGTGACGAACAAATGCTTGAGAGTGCCTTCTTTTCTTTGCTCCGCGACAAAATTGATAATCTCATCAATCGTGTCATCATCGATGGCGACAAATGGATCATCCATCAAAACCATTTCTGGATTCATGACAAAGGCGCGC
>JAYVXN010000295.1:0-1502 GCA_043785085.1 Bdellovibrionales bacterium
CGCTGCGAACTTTACCGGTCAGCCAGTTTTCACGCCATCCGAAGAAAAGTAGAACGTGTTCAGTAACCTGTGCAGTGGCCAATTCCGACTGATTTTTAGGGTTCGACATTTAGGAAGATAGCGTCAGCGACGTAATTGACCGACTGTGCGTATCAAGATGAAGCGAGCGCGTGTTCCAACGCCTTTGTCCCAATTGAGACCAGTGCTCGGCGGCCTAAAAGTATGCCCCCAACAGTCGCATGCCTCGCAGAAATCGTATCAAAATTGATCGCTGCTAAGTCCTCAATTCTCCGAGCGTATTGCGAAAATTGTAATTTGAAGAGGGACACGTATCGACGGCACATCATTCGCCTATGAGGGTTCTCCCCTTGCGAATGGCTTTATGGCCGCGCGCAAGGGACTGCAATTTGATGTCGATGGTACAATCAAGCTGGGGTATATCCTCGATGCACTTATTTTAGGAGTTCAGTATAGCCAAATGACACAAACAGGCTTTGACGGCGCTGGCACCGCCGCAAATGAGAAAACTCTTGTTTACAAACTGGGTGTCACTTTCTTAAACGAAAAAGCGCAAGTCAATCTCATCGCTGCAAATCAGAGCATCGACTTTGGCGTCGTAAAAAGTACCAACACGAGTATCTTACTCACTCTCTCATCTCTGCTTTAATTTTAGCGATAGGTAAAAAAGATAGTTGAATAATCTTTGGCGAAATCGCCCCCGATCATTAATTCCGGGCCGTCGAACATGAGAAATTGAAAATTTGGAAAGCGAATCGCAAAGCCGGCAGTATAGTGCATCAACCCTGAAAAACCATCCCACCGAGATGATTCATAGTAGCTGCCGAGACTAACGGTTTCTTGGTCAAATTTAAAAAAGGGTAAACGAATTCCCAAACGTGGATCTATCGTCGAATTGCTCCCCTTGCGCACCAGTCGCTTGTCGGCTTCGGCCGCGGCGAAATTATCGTAGGTCAAGAGATAGCCATTTTCAGTTGCTCCGACGTAATTTAAATCTAAAAAGATGCCATTTTTATTTTTCCAAGGTGTCCACCCAATACCGATGGCCCAGAGCCATGGATAGTGCAGAGCCAGATCTTCTGTGTAATTAAATTTTGTAAACGTCGACTGGGTTGTGATGTTCTGTTTGGTATAATAGGTCATCGGCAAACGTAACCATCCGCCTGTAATAAATGAACTATTGATGCGGTAAATTCCGCCAGTTGCGATCCCAAGAGTGGGACCTGGCTGCTGAGCCGTGTTGGCGGCCGTGCCATTTTGGCCTGAAACTTTAATATCGATTTTTTGATAGATCGCTGTGAGCGTAACACCAAAATCATATTTCGGCGATAGCTTAATAGAAATCGGGACATTAAACTGGTAGAGGTCAGCCTCAGTGTTGGTGCGAAACTGCGCACTGCCGCCGGCGGCATCATCTGAAAATGTGCCAAGAGCGCCAACACTTGTATTGTGCTTTAAAAATGATAAACCGACTCCCAACTTTT
>JAYVXN010000296.1:0-15861 GCA_043785085.1 Bdellovibrionales bacterium
AAATCTGGACGAGGCGTACGTACACCGTACGTTGAGTCCAGATTTTCTGAGCAAGTCGTCAGATTCGGGCTTCTGGAGCAAGCGTCAGCGGTTCCGACCAAAAGTTTATGCAACATTGGGGTAAATGGGCATCTAAAAAAAGCTCGGTTTTTCGACTTTCCCTAACAAAATCTAGATGCAAATGCTTCGTGTCATTATGCTAGACCTTGACACGTGCGAATCAGTGAATAGCATTCATAGTGAGTCCAGACATTCATACTCCAAGGAGTCTCACCATGATTGAAGTTCGCCAGCTCACCAAGAGCTATGGCCAACGTCGGGCCATCGACAATTTGAATTTTTCAGTTCAAAAAGGCGAAGTGGTCGGATTTTTAGGTCCGAACGGCGCCGGTAAAACCACAACTATGAAAATCATCACTGGCTATATGGCGCCAACCAGCGGTGAAGTTAAAGTGGCGGGTTTTGATGTGTTTGAAAATCCGCTCGAAGTGAAGCGGCACATCGGCTATCTGCCAGAGACTCCGCCTCTTTATACTGAAATGAGCGTTGAATCTTATTTGCGCTTTGTTGCCGAATTAAAAGGTGTCGAAAAATCTCGAATATCGCAACTCGTGGATCGAGCGCTTGAGAAAACGGATCTTGGGCCCGTACGCAAGCGCGTGATTCAGAATCTTTCAAAAGGTTATCGGCAGCGTGTGGGTATTTCACAAGCGCTAGTGAGTGATCCGGAGATTTTAATTCTCGATGAACCGACGGTGGGTCTGGATCCACGTCAGGTCGCGGAGATTCGCTCACTGATTAAAGAGCTCGCTGGTCATCACACGATTATTCTCTCCACGCATATTTTACCGGAAGTGCAAGCGACTTGTCAGCGCATCATCATTATCAATCAGGGCCAGATCGTGGCTGAAGACACGCTCGATGGGCTGTCTCGGCGTATGCAGGGCAGCAGCCGCGTGACCGCTAAAGTTCGCCGTCCGACGCAGCAATTAGTGGATTCTCTCAAAGGCATGAAGGGCATTCAACATGTCATCATGCAAGCTCCAAAGAATGGCAGCGGTTTGATTGAACTTGAAACCAACGGCAATGAGGATGTGCAAGAAAGTGTCGCATCACATCTGGTGACTCAAGGAGCCGGACTCCTTGAGTTGAAAGCTGAAAGATTCAATCTTGAAGACATTTTCTTACGCCTGACCTCGAGTGAAGAGCAGCAAGGAGCAGCGGTATGAGAGGAATTTGGGTCATTGCCAAAAGAGAAACCAAAGCCATCTACGGCAGTGTTTTGTTTTACGCCATCGGCGGTCTCTGTACAGTCTTGTGGTCGGTCATTTATATGTTTCGGGTCAGCGATTTCGCCAGTCGTTCGCGTTTTGCGATGCCGGGCCAGGAAGGTCCGAATATTCACTTTGATATTTTTGCAGCGCATATATCATTAGTGAATTTCATTATGATTCTGGCGATTGCCGCCATCACGATGCGTTTTTTCGCGGAAGAAAAGAAAAACCGCTCTTTTGATTTACTGCTGACGAGTCCGGTGACTTCAACGCAAATCGTGTTGGGAAAGTTCGTGGCTGGCTTTCTGGGTGCGGCGGGATTTGTGCTCTTGTCATTTTTGTATCCGGTGAGCTTGGCGTTTATTGCTCCGATCGATTGGGGTCCGCTCTTGACCTCGTATTTTGGCTTGCTCTTATTGGTCAGCTGCTATGTGGCCATTGGCATGTTTGCCTCAAGTCTGACGGAGAATCTGGTTTTGGCGGTGGTCATGGCCTTGATTTTCAGCGTCGGCATTTGGTTCATTGGCTCTGGCTCCGATGCCTTTGAAAGTCCGATTCTGACGAAAATGTTTGAGCATCTCAATGTCTCGACGCATTTTGTTGGCTACATCAAAGGCTCGATCAGTATTGCCAGCACCGTGTTCTTTTTAAGTGTCATTGGCTTATATATTTTTCTCACTCAACGTGTGGTTGAGTCGTCGCGCTGGAGGTAAGTCATGAGTCGCATGGGTAAACTCAGTTTATTGATTGCCGGTCTTTGTATTCTCGGCTCCGGAATTTTCTATCTGCTGCTCAATATCTGGACCACCTATATGTACATCGGTTTGGGACTGGCATTGGCTGGTCTGATTTTCGCGGTGGTCGTTGATTTGCGTTTTTACGCTGAATTCTTCACCATGCGCACGACAAAACATGGCATGAACATGGGCGCTTTGATCTTGATTGCGCTGGTGTTTTTGGTGACGGTCAATTTTTTGGCCACCAAATATGATAAGAAATTTGATTTCTCAAAAGAGAAATGGAATTCGCTCTCAGATCAGTCCGTGAAAGCCGCTAAGGCCCTCGATCAGGAAGTCGATTTTATTTTGCTGGCGAAAAAAGATCAGCAAGCGGATCAAGTCAAGAAATCCATCACCGATCTGATCCAAATGTATCAGAACCAGACCTCAAAGATTAAATTTGATGTCTACAATCCGCGCACACGCTTTGAGTTGGCAAAAAAGTTTGAGATGAACGAGCAAATGCCGTTTCTCTTGGTCGTGCAAAAAGGTGATAAGCATGTGAAGGTCGATACGCCCAATGAAGAAGGCGTGACCAAGGCGCTCTTAAAGCTTGCGACAAATACTCATAAAGCCGTTTATTTCCTCGAAGGCCATGGTGAGAAGTCACCCGAAGATACCAGTGCGGCTGGTCTGAGTGCGCTGAAAGAGGATATGACCGCCACGTATGATGTCAAAACTTTGAATCTCTTAAAAGACCCGACGATTCCCGGCGATGCCGCTGCCGTGATTGTGGCGGGCCCGCAGCAGGAACTTTTGCCGTCTGAGATGATTGCACTGAGAAATTTTGCCCGAGAAGGCGGAGGTTTGTTTCTTGCGGCCGATCCGGGCGAACATCACAATCTGGCGCAGTTGATGAAATCTTTTGGCGTGGAATTTCAAAATGACTATATTTTGGATCAACGTCTGCAATTGCCGCAAGAAGGCTTTTACGTTGGCCTCGGCGTTCTCTATTCAAAAGAAAGTAAAATCACGCAAAACATGCATAAAAATGCCGCGATCTTTCCGATCGCTTCAGGTTTGAAAAAAGCTCCGGATGCGCCCAAGACGTTGAAGCTCGATGATTTGATTACCACTGACGATGGCGCCTATGTGACTAACGAACATAGCGAGCAACCAAAGGCGATGGGCCCGATGCGCTCGATTCTGGCGATTGACGTCAAAGGTCAGCTTCGGGGAGCGAAAGAAGCTATGACTGGTCAGTTTGCGGCAAAAACGGCTAAGAAAGAGGAAAAGCCAGAACTAAAATCGGATGCTGCGAATAAAGAATTTCAAGCCATTCTGGTCGGCAATAGTAACTTCATGAAAAATGAATACTATCAAAAATTCGCCAATCGAGATTTCACTATGAACTCGATTTCGTCTTTAGCCAAAGATGAGCAGATGATTTCAATTCGCCCGAATACGCCCAAAGGCACGAAACTTGAGATGACCCGCTATCGCATGCTAGGGATTTTGTTTCTTTTTATCATTCCGCTCCCGATTGTCTTATTCTTGTCAAGCGGCCTGATTTGGTGGCGCAGGAGAACAGCATGAAGGGTTTTCGAGGTACGCTCATCGCATTGGTGGTGGTGGTCGCATTGGCGTTTTATGCGTATTTTTTCGAATTTAAAAAATCTCAGGACGAAGAGGCTAAGAAAACCAAAGAGTCCGTGGTCCTGGGCATTGATCCAGAAAAAATCATCCACTTTGAGCTGCATAACTCGGTCAATCACGTGGTCGTCGATAAAAAAGACGGCAAATGGCAGATGCGCTCGCCGGTTGAGGACTTGGCCGACACTCCTGTGGCCAAGGCCTATTTAGATAATCTGAGTGCCGAAAAAATCGAAGAAGTCGTGGTTGAAGGAGATGGAATTGATTTCAAGCAATACGGCCTTGATCAGCCGGTCACTCGCCTGGTTTTAAAATCTGAGGATGGCAAGCAGATTGAGTTCAAAGTGGGCGCAAAAAGTTTTGATACGAAGCTTTACGCACAGGTCGATAATCAGAAAAAAGTTCTATTAGTGAGTTCAGATTGGGATGCGCAGCTCACCAAGCCCGCCAAAGATTTTCGCGATCGACGGGTTTTTCGCTCTGACAGCATCAATGACGCGGATCAAGTCGAAATCAATTCGCGCCAAGGCAAAGTGGCGGTTCATATCGTGAAAAAAGACGGGCAATGGACGTTGGCGGGTGACGATTTGCCATTGTCGAATGACGCCGTTAAAACTCTCCTCGATCAGCTCAAATCCATGCGCGGCAGTGATTTTCTTAAAGAAGATAAAAATGACTTAGCTAAGTATTTTCTCAATGCGCCGGGCGTCACGGTAAAAATTTCGGGTGGCAAGCTCAATTGGCAAATGGCCGCAGCATTAGCACCGGTACCGGCTGAAGCACCCAAAGGGACGACGGCCGCATTCTACAATGCCACCAGTACCGATCTCAAAGGGATCATGCAAATTCCTAAAGCCAGTATCGACGGGCTTTTGCGAGGGCCTGAGACTTATTTGCAAAAAAATGCGCCGTTTGATTTTAAAACTGAAGACGTCCATCAAGTGCGAGTGCAAACACCAGAGCTTAAACTTGAACTGCGCAAGCAGGGAAATGACTGGGTGGCAGGCGATGGCAAAGAAATCGATAGCGGCAAAGTCAGTGAACTCCTGACTGCATTTAAGCGCATGGAAGTGGCTGAGTTTTTTCCGAAGTCAGAAAAAGGCAAAGGACTCAGTGAGCACCAGCACCAAATCATTTTGACCTCTGAGAAAGGTGATTTGCTTTTGGATTTCAGCTGGGGTGATAATTATAATACGAAAAGCGGTGAGGCAGCTAAACCGAAGGCTGATGCTTTACCGTTGAAGCGAACTTTTGTTAAGACCAACAAGTTCAATCGTGTTTTTGGTGTCACACAGGGAGTGGTTGACGCGCTTCCGCTGAAAGCGCTGGTCAAGACCAAGACGCCGAATCCGACTGTGACTCAGTCTTCTGGAACGCAGACAAAAGGCACAGCTGAAAAAAAGAACTGAGAGAGGACGCAACCGATGACCGAGATCCAAACTCAATCACCCACACGAGTGGATCTCGCCGGAGGCACGCTAGACTGTTGGCCGCTTTATCTGTTTTTGCAGAATCCAGTGACCGTCAATGTGGCGATCGATATTTTTACCTACTGCCGTCTGACTCCCCGAGACGATCGGCAAATTGAACTGATTTCAGATGATTTAAAGAAATCAAAAACCTATGCCGATCTGGCTGCGTGTCTTCAGGATCCCGATGCGGATTTTGCCCTTTATCGCGCGCATCTTCAATACTGGCGGCCGGAGCAGGGATTTCGTTTGCAGACCAAATCAGAGAGTCCGGTCGGGGGTGGTCTGGGCGGAAGTTCCTCGCTTTGTATTTCCATTCTCAAAGCTTTTTGTGAGTGGCGGAAAACAAAAATCGATCCCTATGAGATGGTGCGAATCGCCTCGCATTTGGAGGCCCAGGTTTTATTGAAACCAACGGGCACTCAAGATTACTTTCCACCACTCTTCGGGGGTCTGAACTTTATCACCTATGGTGTCGAAGGGCCTCGCGTGCGGGTGACAGAGATTCCGAAAGAGGTTTTTCACGATCGCTTTCTTCTGGTCTACACGGGTCGCTCGCATCATTCCGGAATCAATAATTGGCAAGTGATTAAGTCCTATTTAGATGGCGATGAGAAAACCCGCAAGAATATGGCTAGACTTGCCGAAATATCTAAATTGATGAAGGAAGCTTTTGACCATCAAGCCTGGTCAGAACTGCCGAGAATTTTTTCTCAAGAGTATGCGGCACGTACGGAGCTCTCCAACGGCTTTTCCAGCCCCGAAATTCGCACGCTTAAAGAGCTCGCCAATTCCGTGGGCGCGGAGGCGAAAATCTGTGGAGCTGGCGGCGGCGGTTGTGTGCTGATCTGGTGTCAAGATCGTGGAATTGAAAAGGCCCGTGAGCTTTGTCGCAAAAGTGGCTTTACTGTCTTACCGACTCAGCCGTGGCAGAATGCGCGCCAATGAGTTGTCTCAATGAGTTGTCTCAATGAGTAGCGCCAATAAAACACATCGATTTGCCGGAGTTTCTCTCGCCGGAGGTAAAACGGATAAGACCGCAATTGCGGTGCTCGAGTACTTTCCGCAGCAGCGCCGCGTGTTTTTGCGAAACTTGCGTGAGAAAATTCGCGCGGAGGGTGAAATTTCGGCTGATTTGGCTTTGCATTTGATTTTAACTGAAGAAGAGCCAGACTTGAGTTCCGTGGCCTTTGATGTGCCCCTGCAGTTGCCAAAATGTATTCGCTGCGAACTGAAATGCCCTGGAATTGAGCGCTGCAAACAGCCTGAAATTAAATGGATGTGGAGCAGCTACCGCAAGCGCGCAAAAACCAAAAAGCCCAATAAGATATTCACTCCCTATACTGAACGGTGTAGTGAAATCTTTATCGCCAATGAATTAGAAGAGCCCTTTTATCCCTCGCATGCTCTCGGAGCTAATGCCGCACCACTGGCGGCACGCGCGCATTTTATTCGCCGCCGGCTGAAGCTTCCGGTGGTCGAAGTGTTTCCGAAACTTTCGTTGTGGCGGGTTGGCCGAGCACTTTCCATTCCGAAAAGCTATTTGCGCTTTCACCGGCATTCAGTTGAAGGCGATGAAGCGCGTCTCTACATCCTGAAGACTCTGGTCGATAAAGAAATTGTATTTATTTATCAACAAGATTTACGCACCATGGTAGAGAATAACCATGCCTTTGAAGCATTTATCTGCGCTCTGACGGCCTTTTTAAAGTTTCGCGGACAATGTGAAAAGCCGCCCGCTGGATTCCCTAAAGGCGAGGCCTGGATTGAGTTTCCGAAAGAAAATATTCACTGGTTTTGAGCGATTTTCCTTCCAAAGACTTCGGGAATATTGAAATATGATTTCATGAAGCGAATGCTTTGGCTCACCGCAGTCTTATTCTTGCTCGTGCCTCTCGCCCAGGCTCAACAAATTGAACACCAGCTGGTGCGACGGATGGTGGTGTTTCCGATTCAAGTCGATGCGTCTTTGAGTGGACCGGCCGATGAGGCGTGGTGGCAAGTGCGTGAGGAGATCACCAAAAGCCGTCGGTTTTTGGTCGCCAGCAAACAGTTTCTTGTGAAAAACGATGCCTTCCAAGCACGCGGCGCTCTTGAACCAGCTGATGCGATTATCTTAGGAAAACTGCTCGATGCGCATGCACTGGTCGCATCGCAGTTGAAAGATCGTGTTTTGAATATGGTGGTTTACGATGGCACCTATGGATTCCCACTTTGGCAGAAATCTCTGAAGTTGCATCCGTCTTTGCCGGTGGCGGATCAGTTACAGTCTTCGGCGCAAAAACTCATTGATGATTTTATCGCAGCGGTGCCTTATCAAGGCTATCAGATTGTTGATCCCTTAATTGGCATGCCTGTTTATGAAGAAGGCGACGTGAAGCTGGCGCAAATTGATGTCGGTCTTGCCAGCAGTGTGCAAATTGGTGATGTGGTTCAGTGGATCAAAGTGGTGGTCGTCAATTTGAACCCGATCTTTCAAAGCGGTGCAAAAATCACTGTCTATGCCGAAGGCCGGGTCATTAAAATCGATCAAGGTGTCGCCACCGCAGAAATCGTGCGGGCCTCAAAATTAGATGCGATCAAAGAATACTCATTGGTGCGAATTCCACGTGAGATGGAGCATCTTCAAGGAACCATGGCCTTGAAAGACACTATCAAGACGACTCTCGGTGCCGAGCTGATCGCGCCAGAGGAGAGTCAGATGGAGGTGCTCACCAAGGAGCGCCGGCCATTGGTGACGACGGTCAGTTTTCTCGGCAGTATCGCCGCATTTTTACTGCTGGCTTTTTAAATCGTGATCGGCTGAAACAACTCCGCGATCTCTTTCACCCGCCGCGGTGGCGCTTGATACGTGCCGAGCCAACTCTCTGGGGTTTCCATGCACAAGAAAATCTTCCAGGTGGGATCTAGGGCACGAAAGCGGCCCAACACGAATTGATACATTTCCTGGCGTAAATCCGCATCATAGCGAAGCTTGCCGTCTTTCCCCGCAAACATCTCACCTTGCGTGACAAGACTTTTCATGCCAAAACGCTCGCGCATCATGTGGCGTTGTTCCGGTTGAAAGCGTAATGACCCAAGTGAGAAATAAGGAATTTGCTCAGGGCGAAAGCGCCGGTGGAGTTCATCGACCAGACTTGCATAACTCTCTTGCCACTCCGGATGCCAAATCATCGGGTCAATATGAAAAGCAATTTGAAAACCGCGCTCAAGGCAACGGGCCGCTGCATCGAGACGTTCGTTCAGCGTTGCGGTGCCATGCTCTTCTTGGCTGATAATATTTTGTGGATTGATCGACCAGCTGACGATCACATTGCCGGCATGTTCTTCATTCAAAAACTGCGCGACTTTATTTGATTTGGTTTTGAACTCCAATCGCCAGTTCGGGTAATCCTTGAAAAAATGAATGAGTTTTTTTGAATACAAGGTCAACTCATCAAGGCTTAGAGAATCTATGGTTTCACCCGTGCCAATGCGCAGACGTTGCGCAAATGCGCCCTTGTCTGCCATTTCTTTGAGTTCATCAAGAGCTTGGTCGATGTTGGTGTAAATTGTTAAAACAGGCGTATTAATGAAACTTTGCAGGTAACAATACGAGCAATTCATATCGCATTGCAGACCCAGATTCAGGACGTAATAATTGCAGCACGCAAGACCCGGTTTAGAGCCCGGGCAGCGTTTGAAAAACGAGCCCTTAAATTCAGTTAAGTGAATTTGTTTTTTACCGCGATCAAATTCGCGTGCGGAGAGTGTGCCTTTACTCTCGGGATAGGGTTCTGACTGAATGACTTGGATTTGCTCTTTGCTAAAGAGCTTTTGAAAACGCTTGGCGAGCTCACTTTCTAAAACATTCTCATTGATAAAAACTTTTTCGAATTTTCCGATTAAGTTTTTCATGGAGTACCTTCTGATTGGAGGTTTTCGAACGCCGCCTGCACGCGCATCAGGCCGGCATTTTTTTTCTGAAACTCCTCTAAAGTCGAGAATTGAAATTTGACTTCCAGACTGGCTTTGTCGCCTTGGCGAAGGAGGCGCGTATGTAGAAATTCAGGCCAGGGCAAAGAGCTCAAGGCCTCCTGCTTTTGCTGATCGCGAGCGTGGGTTTGCGGCCGCCGTTGGCTCTCAAGTTTCTTAAGCCACGCCTCAGAGGTTCCGGTGTCTGGCTTTGCATCCTGCCACGTATGCCCCATCAACAGCAGTTCGCCGCCCAACTCAAGCAGTTGCACGCCGTGCGCACGGCTGGCTCCGAGTTGCGCAATCGTCAGCGCTAGCGGTGCGAGTCCAGAAACTTCTGAAAAACACTTTATGATCGAAAGTTCGCGCGCACCCAGGTCACGGGCTTCGCACCAGTTTTGAAATTCCACTGGCAGCTGCGGTAATTTATCCAAAATCTCTAAGAGTGTTTCACTGTTGCGAAGGCCTTGGCAAATTAAGAGGTGAGTAAAAATCATCTCCGCCATTTTGAGGTGTTGCCCGAGACGCTGACGTAATTGTGCGAGTTCACGAAGACTAAAGTGGCTATGGGCATCGGCCATCACCTGGGCAAATTCTTTGGCTTGCTCTTCAGTTTGCGGCTGAGGTTCAGAATGCGTCGCCACATTGACAACGGTATTTTGTGCAAATCCCGCGACACAGATCTGTCCCCAAGCAATGCCAGGCAGGGTCTTGGGCCAGGGTTTTGTCGGGGAAAAGTCGAGGTCGCGAATGCATTGCGATATTAATTGAATTTGCATGAGTGCTTGCTATCACAGCCGAATCTATCCTACAAATAGTTCCTATGGCAGAGTGGAAAGGCCGAGCGCAGATTCTGGGAGATGTCGTGTTCTTCCGGTATGATGCCGAAAGTGCCGAAAAGACATTTGAAGAGGTCTTTCTCTGGGACTTGGATAAGACCTATCTGGATACCAGTTGGGGCTCATTGCGCGAGCTGCTGCGGACGGCTTTAGAAAAGGCCTTTCAAAAACGCAATGTTCCAGGCACAGGTTCTCTGGTTCGAGCGCTCAAAACCTCTTGGGAAGAACGCCGCGGTCGGCGCGCTTTTCCAATTTATTTTATCACCGCCTCGCCTCCGCAAATGGAGACGAAGATTCGCGAAAAGCTCGAATATGACGAAATTTTGCCACTCGGCTGTTTTTATAAAGATAACCTCAAAAACCTGAAGCCCAGCCGAATGTGGCGGCTCACTCAGCAGGTCGGCTATAAGCTTCAGGCACTTTTGCAACTGCGCACGCGTTTGGGCGATGAAGTTCGCCAGATTTTATGGGGCGATGATAGCGAATCTGACGCCACGATTTATTCGTTGTATTCAGATGTCTGCGCCAGGCGTTGGAGTGAAAAAGAATTACTGTCAATTTTGCGTGGTTTGCATGTGGTCGGTGAGCAAACTGAAACGATTTTGGATTTGCAGGCGCAGATTCCAGCGCATGATCCGGTTGAGAAAATCTATATCAATCTCGCGACCGATACCGATCCGGAATATTACCTGAAGTTTGGCCGCCGAACCGTGCCGACGTACAATACCTTTCAAGCTGCGCTTGATCTCTTGCAGGATCGCCGTCTCAATGTTGAGCAGGTCGTGCGAGTGGCGCAAGATATGATTATGAATTACGGTTTCACCACAGAGGAGCTTGAGAGCTCATTTGATAATCTCGTGCGTCGGCAACTGATCGGTGAAGAGTGTGTGGAGCAGATCTTACCGGTTTTGAAAACTCAGAGTCTATTTGCCGTGGATTTTACACCCTCTATTGAGCCGCGAAAGATTGCCGAGCAAGTCGGTGGCCGCGTCTATGGTTTGGAGGGGGCGCATGAGCCGTGGGTTCCAGAACACATCAATTATCTTCAAGATTTTCGTTAGTCCCCCTGGCGCAGTGGTTTGCCGCTTTAGCTTGGTCTTTTGCGCCAGCTCTTCTTTTCTCCGCTCGATCTGACGCAAAATCCATGGCACTAAAACAGCAAACCGCCGCGCCAGGGGGGGGGGGGCTAATTTATTTTAATTCAATTGGAAAATCAGTGACCCGGATCGCATCGGCCCGAAATGGCCGAAACAATGTGCGCTCAATGACTTCAATGAGGCAGTGATCGAGAGTTTGATCTTTGAACGGCGAGCGATGGACTTGCGTGTCAGTGACCTTACCATTGGGCTGAATGGTGAACCAGAGATAAATCGTCCCATTGAGTTTGCTTGGCGCGACCCCTGGATTTCGCTTGAGAAGTCCTAAATAACAATTCTGCACGAATGAACTCTGCTTTTGCAAAGTGCGAACGATCTCCTCGTTGCTGAGGGCACCACCGGTGGTGGCACCTTTATTGACCGGTTTGGAGGGCGCGGGCAAAGTTGACGTCTCTTGAGGTTGCGTCGCCACAATCGGCGGCTCATTTTTTTCTGGAGGAACTAGAAGAACTAAAGGAGGTGTCTGGAGGCCTGTCATCGGCGTTGGGCCGAGGGCCGGCTGGCCGGTGAGGTTAATGATTGGCCGATCAATCTGATTTAATTCTTTGCCACTCAACTGTTTGCCGTTGCGAAAAAGGCGTAATTTTCCCGGTTCGCCTGCAGTTTCAATCTCTAAGGTGCCGCTCAGAATGGTCAGGCTGATCTGCGACGGATCCTGCGGATCGGCTTCGCTCACAACGCGTGAATCACTCGGGATTTTAATGCGGGCGCTATTATTGAGAGCAAGAACAACGGTACTGTCATTGTGAGTGCTAAGCATTTCTTCAGCGAAGTAGGCGCGAGGCTGAGTTAGAAAAGTGACCACGGCCTGATGTGGCAGTCGTGACTCGACTTCGCCCGCCACTGATTCGATTTGTCCAATGGCCCGGTATTTCTTAAAATTCGGTTTTGGATGCAATGGTAAAAATCGACTGAGCAAAAGCACCACACAGATCCCAAGAAAAGCGGCAAGTGGTGCGATGAGCTTCGAATTGAACATGGATAATGAAACTATTTTCCTGAAGCTGGAGCGGCAGGAGCGGGTTGCTCCTGATGCGCCGGAGCCGCAGCACCTGGCTGTGCCGGAGCGACTGGAGCTGGAGCAGCAGCCGGAGCAGTTGCCGGAGCAGCCACAGCTGAGTCCATCACACTGCCATTTTCAGGTCGCAAATTGATCGTCAGTAAAAGGCAAGTGATACCAAAGGCAATTGCCATATAGCGAGTGACTTTGGTGAGTAAATCAGTAGCGCCAGTTGCGCCTAAAAGACTATTTCCGCCACCGCCGCCGCCAAAAATGCCGCCAGCCGCGCCACCTTTGGGATCTTGGAGAAGAACCAAACCGATCAAGGAAAGACAGAAAATAATGTGACAAATCGCTATCAGCGTAATCATAGGTGAGTGAACCTCCGCAGTCTCGGTAAAGATGACGCAGTATAGGTGAGAGATAAACGCGCCGTCTAGGGTTTTTTTAGGTCAGATGATGTGACGCAGGGCGCTGGTTCCCGCTGACTCTCGCAAGAGCACCGTGCCCATGACATTGGCGACAATCTGCACAAAACGAATCTCGAAATCTGAAAGTTTCTCGGTCCTTGTTTCGGGCAGGCGAACGGAAACCACGCCCCAAACTTCGCGATTGAGCAGGATTGGGCAGACAATGAGCGAATTAAATTTTATTGATTTATTTTGTTTGGTGACAAAACTCATCGTCGGGTCAATGTCGAGATTGTCGAGCGCCAGGAGTTTTGAATTGTGCACAACATATAAAACTTCCGGGTATTTTGATAAATCCAGTTTTAATTCGCCCATGACTTTTTTGTCGCTCGAGGCCCAAACCTGGCCTTCACGGTCATAGTAATTGCAATGAACAATCGAGACGCGAACGGCTTTGGTTGCCATAGCGACCATGCGCGAGAGATTGTAGAGGGTCTCTTTCGGATCGACTCCGACCTTTAAGGCTTCGCGCAAGGTGAGTTCGGTCAGATTCATGTAGTATTTGGCGTCTTGATTTAAATTTGGCGTTTCACTGCGCTCGACGGTCTCTTCCAGAATGCGCTTTTTTTGTTTGTGCAGAACTAATCTGGAAAGAACATCGACATACTTAAAGGGCTTGACGATGAAATCGTTGGCGCCCCATTTCATACATTCTTTGACGTTGGCTTCATGATTATGACCAGAGAGCATAATGACGCGGATCTTGTCTTCGCCGAGTAGTCCTTTTTGCTGCATATCCTTGAGAAAGCTCACGGCTTTGCCTTCAGAGAGCATGAGATCCAATAAAATAAAATCCGGCCGCCAGTTGAGCAGCATATTTTTGGCTTCGACCACATCGCGAACAAAGCGCGTGTAAAAACCGTTGTTGCTTAGAAAATCAACGAGCCGCTCGGCAACCACCATCTCATCATCGGCCACCAAGACTCGCACTTCGGCATTTTCACTCTGATTTTGCTTCATGATACTATATCGGAATTAAA
The DNA here is from genome assembly GCA_043785085.1 of Bdellovibrionales bacterium. GTDB lineage: Bacteria > Bdellovibrionota > Bdellovibrionia > Bdellovibrionales > JAMPXM01 > JAYVXN01. The sequence continues at coordinate 13,516 of JAYVXN010000296.1, forward strand.
TCAAATGACTTAACCTAACCCTCCTAACCCTAAGGAGTGAGAGCCAAGCCCGGCGGGTTTGAACCGGGTGATCCAATGCATCATTTGTCGACCTGGAATCACTTAAAAACTGTGGAAATTGCTGACAGTGCCAGCCTGGGTCGTTACAAATACCGTTATGTTTATTGCATTTGAAGGTCTGGATGGCTCCGGAAAATCCACATTGATCCAAAGTCTAGCGACTTGGCTGAAAGGCCGCGGCCATGACTTGATTGTGACGCGGGAGCCAGGAGGCACTCCTCTCGCTGAAGAAATTCGCCAGCTCCTGCTGCGAGTGGGAAGTGAAGTTCCGGCCCCACGCACTGAACTCCTTCTTTACGAGGCCGCTCGAGCGCAGCATGTAGCACAAGTGATCGCGCCAGCTTTACAAGCTGGAAAATGGGTTTTGTGTGATCGCTTTATCGCTAGCACTGTCGCGTTTCAATGTTTTGCCCGAAAGCTTCCGCGCCAAGAGGTGGATTGGCTCAATCATTTCGCGATTGAAAGTTCAGTGCCTGATTTAACCATTCTTCTTGATCTTCCGGTTACAGAAAGTCTGAGTCGCACCAATCACCGCAATCAGAAAAGTGGCTTGGGAAACGATCGCTTTGAGCGCGAAAAGTGTGAATTTCACGAGGCGGTTCGACAAGGTTATCTGACCCAGGCGCGAGAGGAGCCAGCGAAGTGGCTAGTGGTGGATGCGAACGAATCGCGTGAGATGATTTTAAAAAATGTGCAAGCGGCACTCGAGGCAAAACTGTGCGACTCCTAGAGAAAATTCTCGGGCATCAGTTAGCGATCGAGACACTTTTAAGTGCTGTGGACGAAAACCGCTTGGCCTCTACGCTCATTTTTGCAGGAGTTTCAGGCATCGGCAAACGCCAGGTGGCCCTTGGCCTCGCGCAAGCGCTGGTGTGTGAAAAAGTCCCACCGGTTCGCGGCGGGTGTGGAGTTTGCGGCGCTTGTTTACGCATTGAAAAAAAGCAAAGCGAGAGTTTGCTGCTGGTCGAAGCTAGTGGCGTAAATATTAAAATTGAACAGGCCCGTGAGATTGTGCAGTTTATTTCGCTGCGAAAACTCGGGCGGGCGCGATTTGTCATTATTGATGAAGCGCATCTTTTGAATCCTCAGGCCGCCAATTCTCTTTTGAAGAGTCTTGAGGAGCCACCCAGTGGCACCTATTTCATTTTGCTCACCAGCAATCCGGGGGCGATCTTGCCAACGATTCGTTCGCGCGGGCAGCAGGTGCGCTTTCAGGCACTCAATGAAAAGGTCTTGAAGTCGTTGACGGGTGCTCCACACTGGATTCTTAAAGCGTCACAAGGAAGTGTTGAGGTCGCCCACCGCCTCCAAGAAGAAGAAGGCGATTGGCAAGAGCTGCGGGCTGCGGCGTTAGGCTTGTTTTTGGAAGCTCCAAAATCATTTCCGAGTGAGAAATTGGCTTCGCTCAAAGAGCTGAGCAAAGAACGGCAGAGTGCGGTTTTTGTCGCGCATTGTTGGCAAACTTACTTTCGCGATCTGGCTCTAAAGAATGCCGGCGAAGCGGATCTGTATAATGCGGATTTTCCAGATTTGTTTGCCAATGCCAGAGAAATCCCGATGAGTCATATTCATCAAATGGCCGAAAAAGCTTTTTTGTTGGAACAGGATTTGTTGCGAAACGTGGATAAGTCTTTAGCGTTTGAAAATTTCTGGTTAGACTGGAGCCGCGGGCTAAGAGGTTGATGCGAATGGGCTGGATTGATGTGCACACACATTTGAATTTTCTCGACGTCACGCCTGAAGAAGCGATTCAAAACGCGCAGGCTGCTGGAGTGGAACGCTTCATTACAATTGGCACTGAACCCAAAGATCATCCCGTGGTTTTAGAATTGGCGAAAAAATATTTTCCGGTGGTGAGCTGTACCCTAGGCGTGCATCCCCATGAAGCGCAACTTTTCACGAATGAGGTAGCCGAGAGTATTTCCCGGCATCTTCCCGATCAGGAAGTCGTGGCCGTTGGTGAGATCGGCTTAGATTATTTTTATAATCATTCACCTCGCGAACCGCAGCAGCAAGCCTTTCGCCGGCAGTTGCAAATGGCCGTGGATTTTCAACTTCCAGTTGAAATTCACACCCGTGATGCCGAGCCTGACACAGTTGAAATATTGCAAGAGTTCGCTGGCCGAGTGCGCGGCATTTTGCATTGTTTCACTGGGACGCAGTGGCTTGCCGGAAAAGCGCTGGATTTGGGACTTGATATCTCAATCAGTGGCATTGTGACCTTTAAGAAGGCCGATGAACTTCGCGACGTCGTGCGTTTTGTGCCGCTGGAGCGCCTGCATGTTG
>JAYVXN010000297.1:0-5183 GCA_043785085.1 Bdellovibrionales bacterium
CTTGCTCAGAAAATCTGGACTCAACGTACGGTGTACGTACGCCTCGTCCAGATTTTCCTGCGCGAGCCGCCACCTTCGGGCTTCTGGAGCATTCCGACTGGAAAGTTTATGCAACATTGGGGTTTACTGGAGAAAATTTGGAGCTGAAGAGTCGTAGCTCAGCTGAAGCTCGGCATTGGCAGCTTGTTTAATCATCGCCCGCGGTCCGGTAAAACCAAGTTGAATCAAATTGCCATAATTTCGCCCTTGCACCACTTCACCTTCTTTTCCGGGAGGCACATCAGGACGAATGATTCTGGGTTGGTAGTGATCAAAGACGTGATTAAGGTCGCGCGGTACGGCAAAATTCTGTGATGATAATGCCAGATATGATTCATCAGTAGGAATTTTGATAGTGGGGTCATTTTTCATTTTCATCTTTGCCGTAACCGCCAGTTCTGTGGAGAATCCTTGTTGATTTCGGCATACGATTAAGCCACGTCCTTCTAGATTTCGATAAGCCACGCTTATTTGCACTGGATCGGTGGTCGTTAGCAGGGCAGAAAGTTCACAACTCCAAATGGAGCTGCGCAGAGATTCGGACACCAGGGGTTCTTGCGTGCGAGCGTTCAGATTTTCAATGACCGAGAAAAAGCTGAAGGTCGTGCTGAAAAAAATTCCCCAAAACAAGAATCGATTCATTGAAAACCTCCGCGGTATCTGATCGCCGTCTGTCTGGCCGATCTGGGGGCGATGACTTGCAAAAGCCTAGCATCGCGCTTTTGCCACCGTGCGAATTTTTCTCATTTTAAATTTGTCATTTTCAACAAGGACTTTTTTGGAAGGGTTTTTCTCTGGGCGCATGGGCCCGCCTCATAAGATAATACCGGGAAAAGGAGATCCGGCGATGGTAGGGGGCGAGAATCAAATGCAGGACGGTCAGCCTCAGGTATTGGCATCGCTAACCCTCGAGCGCCTGAAGCGGTTTCCGATTCAGAAAAAAGTGCCGGCCTTTATTTCGATTCTGCGCGAGGGGCATAATTGTTTTCGAATTTCGCAGGTCTCACGCCTGAGCTATCTCATCGACGGCAGTGATTTCTATCGCGCCATTGATGAGGCCATCCGCAAAGCTGAGCGCCAAGTTCTTATCACGGGTTGGGATATTGACACCCGAATTGATCTTCTTCAAGGTGAACAAGAACACCAGCCCCAGTCATTCGGTATGTTTCTATTTGAGATGGCGGCTTTGAAGCCGGATTTAAATATCTATATATTGTCATGGGATTACGCACTGATTTATTCGCTCGAGCGCGAAACTCGTCAAGTTCATAAATTCGACGAGTTTAAGTGCGAACGCATTCATTTTAAGTTCGACGGTCGCCACCCTTTTACGGGCTCGCATCATCAGAAAGTGGTCGTGGTCGATGACCAAGTTGCCTTTTCTGGTGGCCTGGATATTTGTGCTCGTCGTTGGGATACACCCGAACATTTAGCCAATGACGATCGCCGCATTGATCCCTGGGGCCTCAATTACCAGCCCTTTCACGATGTGCAATGTGTACTAGAAGGAGAAGCGGCCAAGGAATTAGGCATTTTGGTGCGAACACGCTGGGAGCAATCAACTGGTGAGACAATTGCGGCTCCCGACGTAAGTGGTGATCGCTGGCCCCAAAGCTGCGTGCCTGACATTGAGCAATGGCAAGTCGGGATTTCACGGACTTTGCCTGCATTTCAAAATCAAAAAAGCAGTTTAGAAGTTGAAAGACTTTTTTTCGACGCCATCAAAGCGGCCCAAAAATTCATGTTTATCGAAAATCAGTATTTCACTTCAGCCCCCATTGCCCAGGCTCTCGGCAAACGCCTTCAAGAGAAAGATGGTCCGGAAATTGTCATGATTGTTCCGCGAGATATGACTGGTTGGATTGAAGAAACGACGATGGGCGTGTTGCGGGTGCGCGCGATAAAGATCATCCGTTCAAATGACCTCTATAATCGCTTTCGGGTGTTTTATCCGGTGGTACCCGGTTTGGAAAAAGGCTATCTGAAAGTACACTCTAAAGTGATGGTGATTGACGACCATTTCGCCCGAATTGGTTCGGCCAATATGAGTCAGCGCTCAATGGGTCTAGACACCGAATGCGATATTTCATTTGAGTCAGGCGGCGAGCCTCGGATCGGCCGCGCCATTGCCTCGTTGCGGATGCGCCTTCTCAGCGAACATTTAGGTGTATCGCCAGAAGAATTTGAAGCCAGATTTTTGATGAATGGCTCGCTTGTTGAGACCGTTGATTCATTTCGTACTGGCGCAAGAACACTGGTGCCGCTGAATCAGGAAATTCCAGATTGGCTGGACCGGATGGTGCCGCCGGCCGAAGTGATTGACTCGCACGGGCCGCCACATTTGAAGCGCTTTTACCGAAAGTGCGCTGGTGGCTTCATGCATGTCATTAAGGCTCTGGGCGCCACCAATCGCGTGGTGTTTGCTTGGACGCTCGGACTGGCGATTCTTCTGTCATTTTTTATTTTCTGGCGTCAGTCGTTTTTACACGATTTCATGGAGCCTGAAAAAATCGCAAAATTTTTCTCACACTTTCTTTCTGGACCGTTGGCCGTTGTTTGGGTCCTTTTGGGTTTTATTGTCGGCGGTTTCTTACTTTTGCCGCTCATGGCCCTCATTGGCGCCACGGCCCTTTTGTTTTCACCGCTTCAAGCCTTTGCCTTGTCACTTTTGGGTTCGCTGCTCAGTGCGAGCGCCACCTATTTCATTGGTCGCACTTGGCGCGGTCAACTCTTGCATCATAAAACGGGGCGGTGGGAGAAAATGCTTCATGATCGCATCGAGGGCACCGGAGTCTGGGGTGTGGTCGCGATTCGATTGTTTCCATTTGCGCCCTTTTCAGTCGTTAACTTTGTCGCGGGCAGCCTACGCGTCACTTTATCAAGTTTTTTTATCGGCACACTTTTGGGTCTTTTGCCTGGAACCTTTTTAATTACGCTTTTAGGCGGTGAAATTTCCAATGGATATCAATGGTCGCGGATCTTACTGATTTTAGCAGCACTTTTTTTGGCCCCACTGTTCTTGCGGGGAGTGCAGCGGTATTTTCGGCTGCGGGCAGAATAGATATGAAGCAAGCTCTCGAACGCGTCTTAATTCTTTTAATCTTGGTTTTTTCTCTGCCGTCGCTGGCGCAATCTGGATTTGCTGAGTTTTGCCCTCACCTCTGGTTGAAGAACGGCTTTAGCTTAAGGCCGACAGACATGGAGCGCCGACTGCTCTGTGGTGACACGACTGAAGATGCGTTAGGGGAAGCCTGGCGTGAGATTCCGCCGGATCAGGCTCAATATTTCATGCGCTCATTTTTGCAATCCCGGGGTTATCATTACCCGAAGTTTCGCACGGAGGGCGAAAATCTTTACGTCGACCCGGGCACAGAGTCGACTTTGAGTGAGATGGTGATCCATGGCGCGCCTTTGGAATGGAAAATTCCGCGAAAGCGCGAAATTATAGGCCGTACGCTGACGCCCAAGTTACTCGATGAACTTCAGGGTTGGGCCCAGTTGGAAGTACGTGACGCTGGCTATCCGTGTGCTCGTTCAACCAGCGACGCTGATCCAGATTCAGGAATCGTCGATTTGACGATCATGCCACATGAACGCAAGCGTTTTTTGGGATTGCGTGATGTTCGGCCTCTGGGAGTTGATCCGATTATACTTGATCGTTACACCGCCTTTTACACCGGCGAATGGTATTCGGAATCGCTGGTCCGCCTAAGTCAGTCGCGCATTCAAGAAGATGGTATCGCCCAGGCGATCACCCTGACTGCACACTGCGTGCCCGAAGGCGCCTGGGTGGAGCGGGACGCGATTTTAGGCCTGCCAAGACAAGTCCAAGTGGGCTTTGGCGCCAGCACCGAGGAAGGCGCCAAAGTTCGCGCCAGCGCTCGGCAGTTTCAAATTGGTCGAAATGGCTCCACCGCAGAAATTAATTTGCTGGCGACGTTTCGCCTACAGCAGCTGGATGCCAACTTCCGTTGGTATTATTCCAACATTTACCGGGCGAGCTACCTGCAGCCGACGGTGACCACGGATCATGATCTTGAGCCGGCCTATGAAGCACGCAATACTTCGGTGACGCTGTTTCATGGTTGGGGGCACGAACTGCGCAGCGGTCACTTTTCAATTTTGGCTGGCCCTAGTTGGCAGCAGTCGTTTTTGACGCAGTCTTTTGGCCCTGCAACCAGCACCACGGTGCTCGCGGAAATTCACTCGACCTGGCAGAGTCATGACTACGAATTCAATCACACCAGTCCGCGCGCGGGCTCGATGCTGGATTTGAGTTCTTACACCACCATTCAAAACTGGGGTGCGGATTTTACCGGGCAAAGACTTCGCGTGAGCGGAGAGTATCTTTGGAATACCTTCGACTTTGACCCGCCTTTAGTGATCTTGGCGACGCGATTTTCTGTGGGTTCGGTTTTTTTACAAAATAATGCTCCGCCGTCCTCGCTGCCGCTAAAGTTTTTGTTTTTTGCCGGAGGCAATAGTGACTTGCGCGGCTTTTCCCGGCAATCATTGCCGCTGAGTGGCAGTGGTGCGCTCAGTGAATTATTAGGAAGCTTTGAGGCGAGATTTTACCGATTGATTTATCGACGTATCGATCCTTTTATCTTTCTTGATGCCGGTGAGATCGGTGCCGAAAATTTCGCTTTGCAGAGTCCGATTTTCTATTCACCAGGTCTGGGCCTACGCTGGGAATCTCCCGTCGGGATTTTTCGCGCCTTTGCCGCTGAACCGCTGGTTAAAGAAGCCCCTGCTGGATTTTCACCGATTGAAAAAAAATGGCGTTTTGCTTTGGCCTACGGAGAGGAATTTTAAAATGCCTCGATTTAAAAAAAATCTTCAACGACTCGGTCAGGCGATCCTCATCATATTGTTCTTCGATTTGGTTGGCATTGCAGCACTATTAGCTTGGTTTGTGTTGACTCCGGAAATTCATATCGACCAAACGCAATTTAATTGGCTAAAAAAACATTTTCTGCCAGCAAATCTTGTCGTCGAATGGTCTCAAGCTGATTTGCGCATGATAAAAGTCGACAATTGGCATAAAGACGTGCGTCTTGTGCTGGGAGATTTCTGTTTGACCGATACGCCGAAAGAAACCACTAAGGAAGCCGTGCACGCTTGTTTCAGTGAACTGCACTTTG
>JAYVXN010000298.1:0-5167 GCA_043785085.1 Bdellovibrionales bacterium
GATTTTCTCAATGGAAAAGAAATGACCGAAGCCGGCTTCCACGATTTTTTCATGGCGAGAGAATTATATTACTCGGTCTATCCATTTAAAGGAATTTTGCGCGCCCTCTTGCAGACGCGTACCGTGCGCACGGCGTGACGATTCGGCGTTTCAGCCGGCCCCCCTAGGCCCTGGTCTTCGGCCTTGAGGTAAGCAAGAAAATCTGCCTGACTATTGGCAAGTGGAAATAAAATAGACACATCATTCATCTGAATGGCATTTTCAGTAGCCGTGGCGGCAGAATAGTTGAATAACACAACCAGTGCGAGACAGATACCTTGTCGAAATCTTGTTTTTCGGCAGCGAGTGACAACTCACGGCACCTCCTCGGCCGCGTAATCCAAATTAAACCCTTCTCTTGTAAATTCCTTGTGGCACCCGCCTTGCTCAGGCAGGTTAGGTAAATCTTTATTTTGTGGCCTGACCTTTAAAGGAGAAAAGCCTGTGCTGAAGTTTAAATCTGCTCCGAAAGCGGTGCTTTCGCTACTTGTCGTACTTTCTTTCATCGCGGCAAGCTTAAAACCGACGCCGGCGCAAGCCTTTGAAAAAGACGTTCACTTTTACTTTACCTATCTCATGCTGAGAGCTGCCGGTATTGATGAGCAGGTGGCTTTGAAACTCGCTACTGCAGATCAGTGGATTGACGAGACCTTGACAACTACAGCGATGGAGACGGCCAAGCAGCGCTGGATCAATCACTTTCCAGGCGAAATGAAAGTCGTAAAGAATACGGCACACGGTGGTTTGGGAGTCATGGCGCAAATCAAAGGCAATTGGACAGCGATTGCTACGCCTGATTCTCCCATCGCTCATATGTATGGACAAATCGGCCATGAAGACGGTGATTTGATTGCCGTGGGTATGGATCTGCACGTCGGCCAGGATAATACAGGGGTGCATGCGGGATTTACCAATTCGGTCGGCCATGCTTTAAATGGTCACGATACCGATCGCGTTTGGTTGCACCAGGAAAAATTCCTCAATATGGTTCATATGATTATGCGACGAATGATCGCCATTCGCACCAGTCTTGAGAAAACGGCTCCCTGGGCGGTTGATCTTGAGGCTTCACGAAAAATCCTTGGCAGTGACTTGAAAGAATCTGATTTTTATAATGCCGACTTTTTGGCTGATCGACTCTTGGCACGCCCCGAAATTAAAGAGTGGCAGGCGCACGACTTTACCAGAGATCCGGAATACGTTGAATACGGTGTCAAAAAAATTATGGAGATCGCAAAAAGCAAAGGCTGGGTTCGCGATGACGTGACCGTTGAGTCACTTTTGCCCTCCGGATTTAAATATGACGGAACAAAAGACATTCATGAAGTCATCGAGCTGATTATGCTGGATGGTGAAATGATGATAGCTGCCGATGGTAAGACCCCGATTTTTAACAATGATATTATGATCCAGCAATTGGGTGTTGCTTCACAGACCTACAAGCAGTTTTATGACATGCAATATGCCATCAACTTCAAACGCATTCAACGTGAAGAAGGTTTGAGCGACCTGGCAGCTGCAACTAAAGCTAAAGCCCAGTCAGACAAGTACGTGGTATGGCGAATTGCTGATCGCCTTGTTGAAGGTCATGCTCCGCAGAAACTCAATGAATGGCGTCAGGCCGCCTTTGAAGAAGAAGGCCATATCCGTGAACTTGAAGTTGCTTTACGTTGTTCCACCATGCAAAAAATCATTGCATCTGTTCTTGGTGAAAAAGTGACCTTCGAAGCTAAGACGACAATGGCTCTGATTAAATCCTACTTAAAGAAACATCCCAAGGGCGAACCTTTGGTTGGGACCGAGAACTACGTTGAAGGTGCCCAAGTCGGAACCTTTGGTTTACAAACTCGTATGCATTTTGTTGATGTCGCCGCACGAGTTTTGCTCACCTCGATTCCCAAATTGCAGCAAAAAGCAAATGCCAAAGCCACCAAACACCTAGAATTGGCGGCGCTGGTTGAGGGTCTGGAAAAAGGTCTTTATCAACCGCTGATTAAATCAGGCAGCCGACTTGAAAAAGAGCTGCTCAATGGCCGCGATAAAGAAGAGCTCGCGCGTTTGCGCAAGTTGACGATTGCCGAAGCTCTGTCAGACGGCACGATCGATCCAAAAGATATTTTCGACCTGATTCAGGTGCCATCCTATGAAGAAGTGCAAGCACGGGAAGATATGATCTTAAACGGAGTGCTGCCGGTGAATGCCTATCGAACTGAAGATGGTCGCACCAAAAACAGCCGAGTTCTGCAGTGCCGCGAACAATTCACAAGATCTAACTAGACAGAGGATTGCCTATGTCGCTGATGAAGAAAATTTGGTATTCACTGACTGCGTCGCTTGTAGGGATTGGGGCCTGTCAGGCTCAGGCCTCCTTTGTTGATGACAAGGTCTTTCGTGATATCTTTCGTGTGGAAATGCCAGATGAATTGAAGCCGATCGCTGAGCGCTTGATTTATGCTCCGATTCCGTCGCCGCAGTTACCTGCTGGTAAATCTGCCGATGAACTTTTAAAAATTTTAGATGAGCAGTTTGCCGATACTAAACCAATTTCTCTGTATAAGTCGGGTATTGAAATCGCCAAAACCGAATCTCCAGCAGTCACGGCAGAGCAAATTTCGCAGGCACTGGGCAATCATCCGATCACGGTGGTTATCGTTCCGGGAATTTTCGGCGAATTTATTCCGACTCGGGCATTTGAAGACATTTTTACGAAAGAGAAAAGTTCGGCCTCTTATCAGAAGTTTCAAAATGACCTGGTAGCAAAGGGTGAATGTCGAACGGGCGATGAAGTTCAGTGTGACAAAACTACTTTGATGAAAAGTATGACGCTCGCTCCGGAAAATTCAGGAGAGCAAGTTGAAGGACTCGGCAACCTGATTTCGGTGACCGATATTGAAAAAACCAATGTTCGTTTAGTACTGTTTAATACGCCGATGCTGTCGCTTGAGTCCTTGGGTGATATCAAAGATCGCGCCGCCATATTTAACCGTCGCCTGAAAAAATTTTTCCAGCTTGAAGGAATACCGAAAAATATCGTGTTAGTCGGATATTCGCGCGGAACTCCAGTCGGTCTTGAAATGTTGTCTCAGGCCATGCAAGAGCGCAATCCTGGATCGCCATGGCTGGCCCACACGCGAGGCCTCATTGCTTTGGGTGGTGTCACCTACGGTAGCTCATTGGCGGACGTCGCCGTAAATGCGGCTCACGACGCAAAACCAAACAAAACTGCCGTGGAAGTGGCTGCAGCACAACAGCTAGTTGATTCCCTACAACTAGTCGACGATGCGACCTTAAAGCGCGACTATCCTGTTTTAGATGATTTTGCCTTAGAGAGCGTGCGAGTGATGCGCGTGACTGAGAATATGGCTGCTTGGTACAAGTTTTTAACGACCTTTTCTCAAGCTGAACAGATATCTGGGCCTGCGGCTCTATTTGCAAAAATTAAAGATACAGTCGCACAGAGTCGTGGCACCGATGTCACATCGACGATTGCGTTGGCCTTAAAATTTGCAGGGCAATATGGATTGCTTCCCGATATGCAATACCAGAGTTTGAGCGATGCGCTTGAGCACGCTCCGCAAATCGCACAGGAACTCTTGAAAGCGGGTCAAGGCTTCATTAGTCAATACAGTCTCAATATCAAGCGCTTCAAGGCACTGGTCACTGCCGCTCGGGTCGGCGCTGTAGGCCTGGCAACCGCTGAGCGTAAAACCTGGTGGCAAACTCATCAGATCCCGACGCAGGGAATTCGTTATTATTCAATCGCAGCGTCATTTGGTGTGCCGACGGATGCTGCAGACGTCGCTGGTCAGGAGCTGGCGCAAAGCCAGATTATTTACAATATGGTATCGCAAGATTATCTGATGCTTCGGCAGAATTATCTGGATTATGCCCATGTTTCAAGTCATTACGTTAACGACAGCCAGGTCGCGGCGCAACGGGTGAAGTTTTGGCCTGAACTCACCCAAGCCTTGAATCCCAACATCACCGGTCTGCAGACTACTTTTCTGGGTACGCTTGGCGCACATCATTGGTCACTCGCTTTTCGCGAGGTGAATCATAATAAAGACGGTAAAATGGATCCATTTCCGCGGGAAGCATTGATGAAGTCATTAGCTGCCGCTGTCGCTTTGGATTTAGAGCAGACGAAATAGACTTTCGGAATAATTTATCGCAACAGTTTATCGCAACAGTTTATCGCAACAGCGGCAGCAACTGCGAATAAAAGCGGTGCTGCTCGTTGCGAATGAACTCCGCGTTTTCCGTTCCAAGCAGAGCGAACACGCGATAATCAATGACCTGTTTTGAGTGGTCTAAATGAATAAAATCCGGAAGTATTTGGGCGTGAATCAAATCGCCGCCATTGAGGCGGATCAAGGCATTTTGCCCAAGTGAGGTTGGGACTTCGATGATGCCATCGGAATCACCATCGATGAAGCGCGACAAAGCATTGAAAATCGGACTGAGATATTCAGCCTGTAAAGCCTCTTTGAGGCTCGGTGGGCGAGGTGCCGAGCCAAAACTCGTGTAAATTTTCACATCATTGCGAATCACTGTGTGGTGCAAAAAATCTTCAACATTGGCGCTGGTGAGCTCTTCAAGACCGCGCAAATCGAAGACCCACGAAAAAGACGAAATCAAGCCTTTGAGGACGTTGCCGAAAAACCAGGAATGAAAGGCTTTATTGGCCAACTGCACGCCCTCAAGTGGCGTCGCGAGCATGATGATTTTTTGCACAGGAAGCTGCGGGCGAAGCTGGACGGCTTTCAGTGCATAAAATCCGCCTGAACTATGCGCGATAATAAAAATCGGTGTCTTGGGTTGACAGTTTTTCTGATACCACTGATCGAGCTCAGCGGCCGTTAAATTTCCATTGGCGTTAAAGTCTCCCAAAGGATTCAGGCTTTTAATGACCATCACGCCAAAGCCCTGCTGGCGAAAGACATTGAGGATTTCAATGCTGAAATAGGGGCTGATATCTAAATCGTTGTGGATCGAATCATATTGAACATTGCCAGGAGTGATTGAATTAAACGTACCTGGAACTAAAGCCACCAGGCCCTGCTGTGGACAGTTATCCAGTTGACTGGCCATTCCTGGCAGGGCAAAAAATACCGCCGATATAATTAAT
>JAYVXN010000299.1:0-5165 GCA_043785085.1 Bdellovibrionales bacterium
ACCAAATCATGGGCAACTATCATGACTGCCGCAAGCGGGGCAATTCGATAGGCTCTAATTCCTAGTGGAAAGCCAGTGCCGTCGGGGCGTTCATGGTGCTGCTGAATGATTAAGTCAACATCTTCGGGAATTTCATTAAATTTTCGCAGAAACTCGCCGGCAATATTCATGTGATTTTTAACCAGATTGTGTTCAGCTTCGCTCAAATTAGGGGCGACTACCTCGAGTTCTGCGAGGGTATGAATTTTTGCGAGGTCCGCCGACTTAAAAGCAATATCGTGAAAAAACGCCGCCATCACGATTTTTCGAAAGGTTGTTTGCGAGGGCCAATTCAATTCCGAAGCAATGCAACAGGCAATATGAGAAACCAAAATGCTGTGCATGGAAATATAATTGTTTTGCTTCAATTGCGGAAGTTCAAACAGTCTTTCCAAACGCGGGCTTTTGCCAACTGACTTAATCACAAGTTGAACGTTTTTCTGCGATAATTCCTGCACTTCTTCAGAAAATCCGGATTTTTGAATCATATCCAAAACCACATCTTGCACTTCCACAACCGTGTGCATGATTTGCGGATCGCCCTCTTGGACGGTGTTAATGATACCTTGAAGCTCCTCCCCGAATCTCTTGGCAAATTCGGAAGCGGTGTCCCTGTGCACGTAGAGATGTGGAATCTTTTTAAGACTCCAGATTTTTTCAAGATCCTTGCGCGTGAAATTAACTCCTGCCTGAAATAGTTTAACGTACTTAACGTTCGATAACCGAATGAACACATCGCCCTTCAGGGGCACGACTTTGAGGAGAAGCTCAGCAGCGACCCGAAAATATTCTAAGCTCTCAGGGTGGGCGGACATCACTTTGGATTGGGCCTGAATTAAATCAATGAGTCGCGTTGGAATCTCACGGCGAGTGAGACGCGCAAGAACATTCAATCCTTTGGCCGTTTCGAGCGGTAAAGCCACGTTTTCAGAAATAAAAATTACCGGAATTTGCGCCTTGGTGGATTTCAGGTAGCGGATTAAACTCAAATCTTCTTGTTTTTCAGGTGCGATAATAAGGTCGACGGAAGAATCTTCCATTAGGCAACTAACGGCCTCTTTGAAGGATCGGGCAACTTGGACCTCATGTCCGAGCTTCGACTCGATGACAAAAGTCAACATATCGAGCGTCTCAGTTTGAGAATGCACAAGTAAAACGTTCATGGGTGTCTCATCGGATTATTAGTCTTGAAACATGAGGCCGGGCTGACTCATTTTACCTCGCGCTATTACTTACTAAGAACACCACCTTCCCTTCATTTAATTTAAAATTGTTTATAACTCCCCCGCTGCGCCTAAGCTTTAGAAAGCTCTCCCAAGGAGAGGCTATCAAAATGAAGGCAGTTGTATTTAAAACCAGTTTCTAAAAACGAATGATTAAACTCGCTTTGGTGGCATGGGGCGAAGTCGTCTTTCTATTTCAACAACTGACCTCATTGAAATCAAGAACTGTCTATGAAATTGACAATCGACCGTCCTAAATCGTCACAGGACCTTGCGCGAGCCCAGGTCGATCTTTCAACTGCGAATTAAACCGAAATGGAGAGCACGATCCGTGCATCACTTGATTGTTGAATAGGACTAACAAAATAGGAGATATTTATGAAAAACTTATTCGCCCTTGTCGCCCTGGTCATGATTGCGGGTTCAATTGGCTGCACAAGCGCCCCCAAACAAGAAGAAGCTCCGGCCGTAGCCGCTGCTCAAGAGGCGCCGCAAGCTCCGCCGCAGATTGAAGAAGCAATGAATGACATTAAAAAAGAGGAACAACCCGCCGCGATGCCCGAACCGGATCCGGTAGCTCCAGAGGCTGTTCCGGTGCCTGAGCAGACCGCTTCCAAATCAAATATGTCGCTTGGAACCGGTTCGAGCGGACTGGGTCACTAATCCATACCTCGAATCAGCAGTGCCCTGTCACCTAAAGTCCGGGGCACCGCTTGTTAAGAGATATGATATGACCGGCAAATCGCGTCGATTCTTCAACGTATTTAAAGTCTGCCTGCTGAGCATGGTTTTATTAACCACCGACATCGGCCACGCGACTCCGTCGTGGACCAAGCTGGCCCGCCATGTGGCCCAGAATGAAAGGCTGCACCTCATCGCCGTCAGTGAATTACGAAAAATCAAAAACCTAAAGCAAATTCTTCTTACTGCACTCGACACAGCCGAAAAACCTCAGGCACTTGATGTGATCAGCGCGCTTCATCTGACAAATTTAATTCCGGAGCTCATTAGTAAAATACCGTCAGACCGCGATGGTTTTATGACTTTGACGCTCAACTCTTTGCTTGAAACTGAAAACAGCCGGAAGATTCTGACTACCTATGCCTTAAATTTGCGGCCCGAGTCCGTGCCAAAATTTTCAGCTGCCGCTCTTGTTGCGATGCTAGAGCCACTCGGTCGCCTGGGAGTGACTCTTTCGGATGATACAATTCTGCACCTTTTTGATCACGAGTATCCCGAGGTGCGTTCAGCTGTTTTGTCCTATGTTCGGACACAGATATTACAATACAAAAAAAATGAGTACATTTCTCTGACTACCAAGCCGCTTCACATGAAGCCATTTCAGTTTCGGCTTCAAGCATTCTTTCTCTTGGAAGAAGTCAGCGATCTTCAGCGAATCAAAATGCCGATCACTGAAAAAGAACTCTCTGAACTTTGTGCAAGTGAAGCCAATCGATTTGTCAAAGACCAATGTGAGGTCGTAACCGCTAAACTCAGGAAGCTGAAATGAAATTAATGATTCTTTTAGCCAGCCTGTTTTTAGGTACTGCTTCTCTTGCTCAAGAAAACAGTGCCCGGACTGCCTTGAACTCGCCAAAAGATTTACAGTGCCGAGCTCCGTATCAAAGGTTGTTTAGTCAGAGTGAGGTCAGCATCCGCATTGTCTTCGGATATAAGGATACTCGCCCCTCACGCTTTGTCGGCGACCGAAACGAACGATTGGCATTCGTGCAACGCATTTTAGCACCATGTAAAGGGACAGATGCAGCCTGCGGATTCTCACGCCATCCAGATTACCAAGATCTGTTTTCAAAAACTATCCCCGGGTTAAACGACAAGCCACTCAAGGTTAATCTGGTGGTGGTCAATAGTTCTGTTGGCTCAGATGATGTCGGTAACCGCACAAATCCCATGCAAAACTGGCAGAGTGGCTACGCAAAATCGGCATTTTTAAACGGACTACAGAGAGCTGATGTGGTCTTTTATAATGGCCACTCGCGCTTTGGTGGAGGTCCAGACTTCGCGCCGCCAAAGCTGCGCCCTTCTGGCGATGTCAATGCTGATTTTTATCGAAGCAGTCAAACCGGATTTCAAGAAATGCAGACGAAACTTCAAGGTAATGCGGGTCTGCTCGACAATCTTTCATCGACTTCTGACGGACTGAAGATGCTCGGTTTATTCTCTTGCACCTCATCCCAACACTTTTCAAGAGCGCTGACCAGTGATAAACAACTTGGCTTAATTTCCAGTGGTGCGCTTCTGTATTATGCCGACGCCATGGAAAACTCTCTGGCGGCACTGTCGGCACTTCTTGAAATGAAATGTGAAAAAGACTTTCGCCGAGCTATTCGCGAGGGTGTTAAAATTCGCGGCAGTCATTTGAATGGGTTTTTTTAATCCCACTTCTTTTTAATTGAAACCTTGCGCTCAGGCAATCAGCGCGAGCGGATGGCGTGCCTACTGGTCGGCTTTGATCAACTCATGGGCCTTAACCCGAGTCATAAAAACTTGCTTAAACTCCTGGTGATCGGTTGGCGAGAATGAAATCTTAATACCGCCAATGTCAAAGTTGTCGATGCTTTCAAGGCCCTTGCGAAAAGACAGTTAATTAAGATTGCTTCCAGCCAGCTTACGACTCTGCGCTAAGACGAGTCCATCACAATAGCCAATCATTAGATTCCAATCCGGATTAGAATTCTTATTTGCCTTCATATCTGAAAAAAAGTTTTTGACCAGTGGAAGGGATTTATCACTTAGCAGGGGCATGGCCTGGGTCAAATAAACTGGGTGGCCATAAATCCGTCGGCGGTTAGTGCCGCGTTGTCAAAAACTTTTCAATTGCTCCAAAACTAAGTTAAGGAGTTAAACAATTATAGGCAAGAGTGACATCGGTTCCAACTGGAATCAACGGAACAAATTGCGCGGTTTGGCCATTCACCACAGCGGTGACCCCGCCTGAAATCGCTGGAGTGGTACTGATCGTTACATCGCCGGTCGGAACGCAATTCAAACTGATTGACGCAAGTGACGCCTGAATCCGGTCATTAAATAAATTAAGATTCGTGTCGTAGTCACTGTCGCAAATACTTCCCTCACCACCGTTGGTCGTCTGGCTGAGCTTGTCATAATTGACCCCATAGTGCGAAGTTGAGCCCGCAGCTGTTCGGGGGTTTTTGCAGTTTGTATCACCCGGCTTAACGATAATAGAATTAAATGTAAAGACCTTAGTCGCGCCGAATACCGTTTTGACTTTTGCGACCAGATTATCTGGCAGGTCATTTGCTTCAAGTGGAATGACCTCTGCTGGAAAATCGGCTTGCGAGGCGTCTCCGCCCACGCTGCGTTCATCTTCATCAGAGATGAGAATCATGGCCAAGGCGGCGTCTTTGCGATAACAGCCGCTAGCGTCTGAATAATGCGGATCACCATTGTCCAAATGCCACCAGGCCGCAAAAATTCCACGCTCATCATCAGTGCCTGCGCCACCGGCCCCAACAGAGTTAATCATGCCTGAAAAAATACTGGGTAGGTTAGCCGCGCCGGCTTTTAAAATATATTGGTTGCCGTCTCCGTAACCCGGCCAAATCACCGAGGCACCCCAAACCTGGGTCCCATTCACTTTCAGTTGTGAGGTCACAGTGGCGCACATTTGCCAATCGGCCGATGAAGTGCCGAGGTTAGTCACAAACGTATTAAGACGATTGGCGAGCTTTGTGTTATCCGGAAGCATCGAATTTGAATTATCAAGGATCAGCAGGATGTCGAGCTTGTTAGTCGTCGACTGCGCTTTGAAGGTTTGCGTAACCGCATGTGACTGCGGCACCGGTGTTGCGGTTGACGAGTTAACGGCCACCACTGGCGTGCCTGACGTCGAGGCTTCGTTGTATCCAGCTTTGGCGCAAT
>JAYVXN010000300.1:0-5137 GCA_043785085.1 Bdellovibrionales bacterium
CTTTTTCCCAATCCTTGAGGAAAGTTTGGATGCCTGAGTCAGTTAATGGATGTTTCGTCAGTTGCTGCATGACTTTGAGCGGGCAGGTGACGATGTCTGCACCAATCATGGCTGATTCGAGCACATGAATCGGGTGGCGAATGCTTGCTACTAGGATTTCTGTCTTAAAGTCGTAGTTGGTGAAAATCTGACGAATTTGACCAATGAGCTCCATACCGGTTGCACCAATGTCATCTAAGCGGCCGACAAAAGGTGAAACCATGCTGGCGCCAGCTTTCGCCACTAAAAGGGCTTGAACCGGAGAAAATACCAAAGTGACATTGGTTTTAATTCCTTCAGCCGCGAATCGACGAACAGCAACAAGGCCATCTTCACACATCGGAATTTTCACAACCACGTTATCAGCAAGCTTTGCGAGTTCCATTCCTTCAGAGAACATCTTATCTGCCTGGAGGCTGACGACTTCGGCTGAAACTGGACCTTTAACTTCTTTGCAAATATCTTTAATGACGTCGGTCATTTTACGACCGGATTTGGCAATAAGCGTCGGATTGGTCGTGACTCCGTCGACCCAACCTCGTTGATTGGCTTCGCGGATTTCTTGCATGTCTGCTGTATCAATGAAAAACTTCACAGCTGGCTCCTTTGGACTTTTGGCAGTTTGAACTCACTCAGGTTTATGGTTCCGCTCTTAAAAAGGCAAGCCCTACTTTACGACATCGGTCATCACGTATAGACCAGCCTTTTGGTTTGCGAGCCATTCAGCAGCGCGAACAGCGCCTCGTGCAAAGACCCGACGATTCAGGGCGGTGTGTTCGATCGTAATCATTTCTTCGTCACTCATCGCAAAAATCCGGTGAATTCCAAAAATGCCGCCGCCACGAACCGCTAACGGCTCGGGTAAATCCGTTCGGCCAAGTTCTTTTTTAAGGCGGTCTTGCAGGAAAAGCGCCGTGCCGCTAGGCTTATCTTTTTTACGACTGTGGTGAAACTCTTCGATTTGAAAATCAAAACCGTCGAGATGCTTTAAAGCCTGAAACATTTGCGCAACCACCGCGACGCCAAGACTCATGTTCGGCGCCCATAATACCGGAGTTTTTTGCGCCGCCTGCGCCAGCTTGGTTTTTTGTGCCCTTGAAATTCCGGTCGTGCCGCTAACTAAAGGTTTTTTGTTTGTCATGCACCATATGACGACGTCTGAAAAAATATCGGCGGAAGAAAAGTCAATGACAAGATCAATTTCTTTGGCGACAAGCTTGTCCACGGTCGGCACTGTTTTCAGGCTCTGCACTTTTTCACGCGAAACGCCACAAACGGCCCGCAAACATTCTGTTTCAAGAAGAACTTCGAGGATTTCTCCGCCCATACGCCCACCTGAGCCGACCAATGCCACCCGTACCCGATTCATAAAATCCCCGCATGACTCATTTTTTTCTTCAGTTCAGCAGTTTGCGGTTCAGGCAGCGCCATCAAGGGCAAACGCAATTCAGGCGATGAAATCTGACCCATCAAATACAAGGCCATTTTCACCGGAATCGGATTAGCTTCAATATAGAGGCCGTTGATCACATCAAGATAGTGTTGAAACTCATTCATCACCGACTGGTCACCCTTGCGCGCGCGCTGAAAAAAGCGAACGAATTCTTTCGGCAAAATGTGAGAGCCGACCGAAATAATACCTTTGCCACCGGCTAAAGTAAGTGGCAAATAGCTGGCATCGTCACCACTTGAGACGATAAAATTCTGCGGACAAGAAGCAATAATTTTTTTATCAAACTCAAAATCTCCAGAAGCTTCTTTGATACCGACAATATTGGCAACCCGACTGAGCTCGACCACAGATTCGAGTTCAAGTTTCGAAATCGTCCGTGACGGAACATTGTAAAGTAAAATCGGAAGCTGGGTTTGCCCGGCGATCTTTTTAAAGTGTGCGATCAGGCCGCGCTGCGGGGGCTTGTTGTAATAGGGCACCACCACAAGGGCCGCATCGGCGCCCCATTTTTCTGCCTCCTGGGTCAATAAAACCGCTTCTTCGGTGTTGTTTGAGCCCGTGCCAACGATGACCGGCACTTTTCCCCCAACCTCGGTAAGCACACATTGAAATATTTTTTCTCGCTCTTGGGGCGACAAACAGGGGCTCTCCGCCGTGGTGCCACTAACCACGAAGCCATTAATGCCATTATCAAGTTGATAGCGAATGATTTTTTTGAGCGAATGAAAATCAACGGCACCGTTTTGAAAAGGCGTGATGAGGGCCGTGAAGACTCCCGAGAGATCTTTCATGTGAACAACTCCGTGGTTCCTGTGAATACGATATCGGCGGCTCCGCTCAGCCCAACACTTTTTCGATCAGCAGAAAACTTCACCCGTAAAAGACCACCTGCGGTTTTTAAGTCTGCGGAATTCGCCGCACTCTGTCTCAGGCCCACTGCCGCAGCAGCAATCACGCCCGTGCCGCAAGCCAAGGTGAATCCTTCAACTCCGCGCTCAAAGGTTGTCGTGCGAAATTTCTGCGGCGCTTCGACTTGCAAAAACGTCACGTTGGCCCCCGCGGCACCGGCCGCGGGATGAAAGCGCAGGGCCGCGATCTCTTCCATCATCTCCGCGGCTTTTTCGATTGCAGTTACCTCGACAACGATATGAGGCACGCCCGTATTAAGAAGCAGCGCGGATTTCTCATTCGCACCAATTTGATATTTGACTTCAGTTTGTTGCAATCGAACGAAACCGAGCGTGACCGAAACTTCTGCCAGTGTGGCATGTGCTTCGACAATTCCGGCCAAAGTTTGAAAGCGGATTGAAGATTCGTGCAGAACGGCATCAGCCCATCGACCCATGCAGCGAGCTGCATTTCCGCACATTTCGGCACTGGAGCCATCGCTATTATAAAAATCCCAACTTAACGCCGGAGGTTTTTCTCCGATACGCGCGCCCTTGAACGCTGGAGCGTTTTCCACAAATACAACGCCATCTGCGCCGATCCCCCGGTGTCGGTCGCACATTCTCGCTACCAATTCGGACTTGGCAAAATGACTGAATTCGCGGAGAACCGAAGAGCGCAAATCAATAAATACGAAGTCGTTTCCAGTCCCGACGATTTTAAAAAACGGGAGGGGCTTCACTCTTTCTCCTGCTCGTCTTTTCCGTCTTCATTTTTTTTATTTGGCTGTGATTCGACCCCGGGGACGTTGGGAAAGGCAAACTCTTCTGTTGCCCTTCGAAACGTTGGCTGGCCTCGGCCAAGCTCGGGCGGCGTTAGTGGCGGCTGGGGGCGGCCTCGTACGCCACAGGCGCTCATAAGAAGCGCGACAGAAATAATTGCAAATAATCGCATCTGCCACCTCCTGAAGTTATTCGTGATGATCTTCACGAATAGGTGCCGAATGTTGAAAACCGCTGCTTTTTAAAAACTCGTCCACAGCGTCCTTCCCCTTACACAAATCAACGTCGAAATTGTAGCTTTTCTTACGCCGTGGACTCAAGTTCTGGCACTGTTGTGTGTATTTCAATGCCGCCACCCGGTCCGGAGTCGATAGTGCCTGCGACTGTGGCTGCTCTGACAAGAGCCACTTCCAATATTGAACTTCTGGATACTCCGGCATTTGGATTTCCCAGAGCGTTAATAAAGACCTGGCCTTTTTGAAGTCCTTGCGTCGAAAAAAGTCCTTCATTTGCAGGCTCCGTAGAAACTTTTCTACAGGCTCGAGCTCTGGATCTTTCGTTGCTAGGACTGCCGCTAGCGGCTCAAGGTTTTTCTGACAATCCCAGACCTGTAGTCGTAAAAGCTTGGTTTCGGCAGAAAAGGGATTTAAGGCCTCAAGCGATTTTAGTGCGGCGTCCGCTTTATCGCAATCAAAGAGTCGAAGATAGGTGCGCGCTTGCGATTTTAAAACCGCCCCGTTGCTATCTTCAACGCGTAAGGCCTCCTGGTACTGCTCAATGGCCTCACGTGGTTTTTCATCAACTTGCGATTCTGCCGCGACAAAAAGCGTTTGCGCTTTATCGGTATAAAAAACATTGGCGAGCTCATCCAGGGCCCTCATCAGTTCACGACTGGCCAGGGTGTTTTTCGGCTCACGCTGAATGGCGCGAATCAAAATTTGGCTCGCCTGGAGGCGATCGTGCTGAAGAGTCAGATTATGGGCTTTGATTATGAGATCTTTATAGGTCTCAAGATGAGCATTGGTCGCCTCAGGTTTCGACTTACCTACGGTTTTGACCACGGTTTGTGCGGCTAGACCAACATTGGAATACACTGCGACGGCATTCAAAAATGCCGTCGCAACGATCGTCTGGCGCAGACGTCTGCAAATTTTAGGGAGCAAAAGAGAATTTTGTAAGTTCCTGTGTAACTGGTCCAAACTGTGATTGACCGTTAACCTTCAAGACTCCTGATAAGGGAATCTGTTGTGGATTGATCCAAGCCTCTTGATCCTGATTGGTTCCAGAATCGTGAATTTTAACATAAATACATTTAAACGTTCCAGCCACAACTGTCACGTTATCTTCGTGCATATCAATGACTTTCATCTTGCTTGAATCCGGAAGAGCCTGATCCTGACCATTGGCTAAAATCTTCTTCACCTGACCGGTGGCTTTTTCAAACTGAATCTCTACTTTTTGTGCTTGGCCCATGCCGAGATTCATATCTTCTTCTTCCCAAATCATCGCGCCTTCATCTTTGCTCACAAAAGTGTGCGAGGTGCCATTGATAAATCCGCCGATGGCGATTTTGTAATCGGCCTGATCGCCGACTTTCCACTTCAAACCAGTGAAAGCCTTGGCTGACATCATTGCCGATTGTTGAATCGCTTGAAAATCGAGATTTACCTGGACTTCAGCCCGTGCCTGA
The DNA here is from genome assembly GCA_043785085.1 of Bdellovibrionales bacterium. Taxonomy (GTDB): domain Bacteria; phylum Bdellovibrionota; class Bdellovibrionia; order Bdellovibrionales; family JAMPXM01; genus JAYVXN01. The sequence goes on from JAYVXN010000300.1 coordinate 4,853, forward strand.
GAAACCATTCCGAGCGCAACCATGGCGCCCACTAAAAATTTAATCATTGTCTTTCTCCTCCTTGGAAAATGTAAATACATCTCATCTCAGGCTCAGGAAGAGAGTCAAGGAATTGCCGTGTTCTCTCCGGAGGATGACAAGCGGTGCCACTAAGTCATTAGGTTTAATTTACCCCAATGTTGCATACACTTTCGGTCGGAACCGCTGACGCTTGCTCCAGAAGCCCGAATCTGACGACTTGCTCAGAAAATCTGGACTCAACGTACGGTGTACGTACGCCTCGTC
>JAYVXN010000301.1:0-5099 GCA_043785085.1 Bdellovibrionales bacterium
TTGCGGCCTCTCGAGCCATGAGAGTAAAGGCTAGGTCGAGTTTTTACTTCGTTTGGTGATGAAGAGTTTGTGCAATTCATGCGACAGAATCGATTGAAATTCCGGCGAATCTTTGATCGAATCTTTCAAACGAGTCAAGGAGCGACAAATATGGAAGCAGCCGATCTGCCATTTTGGATTATCGTCATTCATTGGTCAGCGCGAGCAGTTCTCGTGCTGTTGGTGCTTCTCTCAGTTTGGTCAGTGGCGAGCATGATTAGGTGCTACCAGCTGCTCCGAAAAGCGGCGGGCGGCAAAGCCTCGGGAGAACAATTCGTCACACTTCAATCGCAAGTTCGATCCGGCCAAGTTGCTGAGGTGCTTGCCGTTGCTCAGCCGACTCTTTACCAAGCGGTGATTAAAGAATCGGCGGCCGTTAAGTCACAACAAGCGGTGCAAATTGACCGATCTGTCAAAAGTCTCTTAGCTTTAAAGCGCACACAAATTGAAGCAGGGCTCACTGTTCTTGCAACACTCGGTTCGAATGCGCCATTCATTGGTTTATTCGGAACCGTTTTAGGAATTATTCAAGCTTTCGGAGCCTTAGGTCACCAACAAGGAAACAGTGCTTCAGTGATGGCAGGAATCTCGGAGGCTTTGGTCGCGACTGCCGTCGGACTTTTTGTCGCAATCCCGGCCGTGATCGCATTCAATTTCTTTTCGCGCTCTTTGCGCGTGTTGATCGTGAATTGTGAATCTCTTCGCGATCTCTATATTTCACGACTCAAAGCTGATGAGGCATGAACCATGGCAGCTGAATTACCAACCGAGTCTTCAGGCTCTGATGATATGCCTGCGATCTCCGGAATAAACATCACACCTTTTGTCGATGTCGTACTGGTTCTCCTAGTTATTTTTATGGTCACCGCGCCGATACTAAATAAAGACATTTTTGGCATCACCTTGCCGAAGGCCGCACATGGAGAACAAAAAATTCTGCCGAGTCTCGGCTTAGCCGTGACCAAACAGGGTCAGATTTTGCTCAATGGCGAAATGGCCACCGATGAAACCATCGTCGTCGCCGCAAGACAGGCCGTGAGCAGCAATCCTGACACTCAAGCGTTGATCAGTGCGGACGGTGAAGCTCGTCATTCCGATGTTGTTCGTGCCATTGACTTAGTGAAGTCAGCGGGTCTGGTCAAGTTCGCCTTACAAATCGAAAAACCCTAAGGAGATTATGCGCGCGATATCGATCGCACCAATTGATCCATGGGCCGTTTCTGCCGTTTTACACGGCCTTGCGGGTTTTACTGTCCTGAGTATTTTTCTCTGGGCCGCGCAGCCGCGCCCCAAGCCAGTTGAAATCACGATCATCGAAATACCAAAAGCCTCACCAAAAGTGGTGACGCTCTCTAAACATAAACCAGTTCCATTGGTTAAAGCCAGGCAAGTTTATGGCGTCAGTCGAAAAGCTTTGACCTCAGAAAACGGCGCTGAAGTTAAAGCAGGAAACACGCTGGCTAAAACCCCGGACACTGAGCAGTTGAAACCTTCTGATCTAGATTCACTTCCAGTACCAAGTGAAGAATACTTGGTGACGGCGATGCCAAAGCTATTGGAAGAGGTGAGAATCCCCTATCCACCTGGTGCAAAAGTTCGTGGCGTCTCAGGAGTAGTGACGATGGATTTGCTGATTGATAATGATGGCAAAGTTCGACAGGCCCTACTTGTCGATGGTCCAGATTATGAGCTGAGTGCCGCGGCTGTGGCCGCCGCCACGGGTTTTCGCTTTAAGCCAGCTTATATTCAGGATAAACCTGTTGCAGTCAAAATACGGTACGCCTATCGATTTGTGATTGAGCGGTGAAATGCGAGGATTGCTTGAAAGTATTTTTTTTTCTGCTAGCGCTGGCTTGGTCCGGCGCTGACACTTTTGCGCAAACGGCACCAGTAGCAGTGGTTGAAAAACAAACGATCATCGGGCAATTACGTGAAAAAGGCACCCGTAAGCCACTCGCTGGAGTGAATATCTATTGCTTTTCTCCGTCGGACGCCACCGTGCCGGTTAAAGCGGTGACCGCCGCTGATGGCAGCTTTCAAATCGAAGTGCCCAAGGGAATCTTACGCTGGAGAATTGCGCTCTCTAATTATGAAATCTATGAGCAAATCGAAAACGCCGGCAATTTGCAAAAGCGCGAATTTTTTCTCGAAAAACAATCTTACTTAGTCTATGAAACGACCGTCTTTGGCCAGGGTGAAAAACGAGATGATAAAACCAAAACTCTGACGCAAGAGCAGTTCTCCACTCTTCCTGGAGCCAATGGCGATCCGGTCAAAGCTGTGCAAAATCTGCCGGGAGTCAATCGTGGTGGCGCCTTCAGTGCCCAAGTCATTATCGAAGGTTCGGCTCCTTCTGACACAAAATACAGTATCGACACTCAGCCGGTGCCGATTATTTTTCACTTTGCTGGACTCAGTTCGGTGGTGATGCCTGAAGCCGTTGATCGAGTCGATTATCTGTCAGCGGGTTTTGGTCCGGAGTTTGGTCAGTCGACCAGTGGTTTGGTCAATCTATATACGAAAGATCCGCAGGTCGACCGCCTGCACGGGCTGGCCTACATGGATATTTTCAATTTCGGCGCGTTAGTCGAGGGGCCGGTCGGTGAGAACGGCTCATTTTTATTTGGCGTCCGTAAAAGTTATATCGGTGCCGTGCTCGGAGCGGTGGCAAAAAATAATTCGAACTTAAATTTCACCGTGGCCCCAGATTTCAACGATAGCATTTTCATGTACCGCAATAAAATCAGTGCGACAGATTCATTTAAACTCGTGGCCGTGGGCTCTGTCGATACACTGGGATTTGTTTTAACTGAACCAATCGAAAGTGATCCGTCAATCCGAGGAAGTTTTAGCCAAAACACGTCTTTTTACCGCATTATTCCGCAGTACACGCATCGTTTCAACTCCGATACTGTTAGCCGCTACTGGCTGGGTTTTGGCCAGGATTCACTCAAACAGGATTTCGGAACACTTTATTATCACAATGTGGCCACGGTTGCCTCAGGTCGAGCCGAACTTGAAACGCAGCTCGATCCTTCATGGAAGTCCTACTTCGGTATTGAAAATGTGGTGAACTGGTCGAATATTGATTTTCAAATTCCGTTTATGAATCGTTCGCAAAGCGGAGCGGAGGTGCCGATCGGCGTGGCGGCGGTGCAATCCGTGTCAAATACCTATTTTCTCGATACCTCTTCACTCTACTGGCGCAACAGTATTCACGCGGCGGACTCGCGCTTCACCTATTTGCCCGGTCTTAGACTGGGGTACTACAACCAAACGAATGAAGTTTTACCTGAGCCGCGCTTGGCGCTTCGCTATGCGCTTGATCAAGGTCTGACTTTACGAGGAGCCACGGGTCTTTATAGTCAAGCACCGCCGCCGCAGGATTTTGATAAAAATTACGGCAATCCAAATTTAACTTCTGAGCGCGCGATTCACGCGACTATTGGGGCAGAGAAGGATTTTCGTGAGGGCGGAGCCGATGGTTGGGTCACGTCGAGCGATCTCTTTTACAAATATTTGACGAATCTTGTGCAGAGTTCATCGGCATTGACCAGCAATGGGCAGCCAGAATTTTACAATAACAATGGCAGCGGCCGGGTTTATGGTTTGGAACTATTGCTGAAATACAAGACTCATAATTGGAGCGGTTGGCTTTCTTACACTTTGTCCAAGAGCACGCGGATTTTTCCGCCGGCAGATGAACAGATTTTTCAATACGATCAGACGCATAATTTAAATCTCATCGCTGAGCGCGAGTTCGGTAAAAACTGGAAGTTTTCTGGCCGAGCCCGCTACACGACGGGCAATCCCTATACGCCTAATGTCGGCGGAAATTTTGATGTCGACAACGATATTTATCTTCCGGTTGCTGGCGCAGCCTATTCACAGCGCTTGGAGCCGTTTTTTCAAATCGATTCTCGCCTCGATAAAAAATGGGTTTATAATACCTGGATTTTGACCGGATATTTGGACATCGAAAACATCACCAACAGTAAAAATCCGCAATCGATCAATTACTCCTATAACTATCAGAGGCAGGCCACGATCACGGGATTACCGATTTTACCGACGATCGGTGTAAAAGGAGAATTCTAATGAGACGACTTCTACTCAGTCTAACGATCATCTGCCTGGTCGGTTGCAACAAAACCGATTTACCTCTGTATGTGAAACTCGGAGATTTGCGAGTCTTAACGTTGAAAGCGGATCAAAGCGAAGTCAACCCGGGAACGAGTGTGACTCTGCAACCGGTGATCAGTGACCTCGATGCTGGCGGCCGCACTCTGACCGTGACAGTGCAATCGTGCATTGATCCGGGCGTATCGGTAGGAGCTCTGCCGCAATGTTTGCATCCCGATTCGAGCACCTCATCAACTTTTGCGACTTCAACCTTAAGCAGCAATGGCACGTTTACGGGCCTTGCGCCAAGTTTTGTGATCAACGTCCCCGCAGCCCCTGCCAACTATGTGGCCGCTTCGCCGATTGCAAAATATAATGGGGTTATTTATTTGGTGATCTATACGATCACCGCTCCTGATGGCACTTCCGTGACCTCCTTTAAGCGGTTAATTGTTTCAGATCCCAGTAAAACTCAGAAAAATGCCAATCCGGCGATTTCCAGCGTGACCGTCAATGGTACCGCATTAGCGGCGACGACGACTTTTAGTTCGGCGGGCATGGATTTCAATCCGATCTTCAGTGTCGCGGGCGAAAGTTACCAAATGAAGCGTCCTGATGGCACACTCGTTTCATTTTCTGAAACTCTCACCAATACTTGGTTTTACACTGACGGTAGCAGCAAATATTTTCGCACGCTCGGAACCGACTCGGATCATTGGGATCCGCCCTCGGCGAAGCCAACCGGGCGAGCGGCCGCCGTCGTACTGGTCAGTCACGATGGGCGTGACGGTGAGGATTTTAAGATTTTTGAATTTAATTAGAGGTTGTCGTTTTTTTAAGGCCCTAAGCACCCTGTCATAAGTAACTTGACACTTTTTCTTGGTCTTTTGCGACGACTCTTCGTTGGTCGGCCTCTCGTTAGCCGCCTGCTAGCGCTT
>JAYVXN010000302.1:0-5046 GCA_043785085.1 Bdellovibrionales bacterium
CCAAAAATTAAATGGTCAGAGCACTAGTGTTTGATTTCGCGTTCCATTTTATCGAGACTCTCTGGCTGGATACTCTGAATTTTCTCATTGGTACGAAAGGTCGATTTGATTTGGACACTCACCCACATCAGAAAGAACACAGCGTAAACGGCCCCAATTAGGCGAATGACACTTCGTTTCGGCAGCGTGAAATTTTCGACCAGGCCGACCACCAATAGGCAAGAGGTAAAAGCAAAGCCGATCAGATCAATAGGCGGCACCAGACCAGAAAGAATGTGAAAGAGCAAATAAGGTATGTTGGCGAGCACGACAATTCCATATAGGCGTCGTGCCTCTAAAAAGGTATGCATAAAAAAAGCATGAAAATAATAAAGAAACAAACTAACCACAGCGCTGACAATAATACTGGAGAACGGAAAGATAAAAAGGCCGAGAAGAAAATCAATAAAGTTTCGATTGACGACAGCAAGGCAAACGCCGGAGACAATGGCAATGCCGGCTTGTATGGACAAGATTGAAGGCCAACTCCATATTGGCGTCGTTTGAATCGCTCGAACTGGATTTTGCATGAAATGAAACAAAAATTTCGGTAGGTCGCGAATTTCAGAGAAATAAATCTGAGAATTAAACGGCTTCATTGCGGCTCCGAGAAGCGTAGGTCGCGTTCGGCTAATTGCACTGCAAATTCCAAAAACTTCTGTTCAATCAACCACGGCTCATGACTCAGCGCCAGACCGATAGCCTCATCTTTTACTCGCATCCCAGGATTGGAAAAAAGATTGTGAAAAAGAAAAAGAGTCTGCTGGACGCGAAAGGGCCATGTGGTCACGGCTTTTTCAACTGGATTCAGAAGAATCGCCGCAAGCGCGTCTTGGCGTGGCTGTAAATCGCTGACGGTCAACGCCTTTTCCCGAGCGATGACCTGGACGCTGGTAACGGAACTGATATTTGGATGATGCAGACGTCTGACCAACTCAAGTTCAGATTCGATTGAATCATCACCAATCAAATGGCAGGGCGCCTCGAGCTCGCGAATGAATTTGAGCAGCTGAGAGGTGCGTTTATTTTGATCACGCCAGGACAGTTTTAATTCCTGAATCAGATAGCCATGTTCACGTAGGTAATCTGGGATTTGGTTCCAATAATTCAAAAAATAAAAAAGACTGCGGCGCCCTGAAATAAAAACAATTGGATAGCGAGTCAGTAGACAGTTTGGCGTCAATTGCAGAGTGTGGAGACGTTTTTGCCGTGAACGATTGAGCCAGTGGTGAAGTGCGATCAGACCCAAACTAGTCAAGCTGCTGATTGCGATAAGCGCCAAAAACATGAGATCCTTTTGTTGCTGAATTTAAAAATGAGTATCAATTCGAATGGTGCCGTCGATGGCACTTTGATCCATGGTCTCTGAGATCAGGGCACTGCGCGCGCAAAGCTCGGCACCGACACTGAAGCTGGGCGATAGAAAAACATCAAAACCCAGGACGCCAACACTGGATGGTGTGGTGTAGTCGACGCGTCCAAAATTCTCACGCTCGATGGTCATATAGCGGGCGGCCAGTCCGAGACCGGCTTTGAGGCTGAGTTGCGGTGCAATGCGGTTTTTATAAAGAAAGCGCAACTCAAACTCCTGCAAGGAGACATTGGTATTTGCGCCCTTTCCTCTGGAGTAATTGAGTGGCGTGTAACTTCGCGCTAAGCCTTCAGCCGAAATATGTTCCGAAAAAAGATCAATCCCGAGAGACGCCTGTACACCTCTTTGACTCAGGTACGTTTGGCCGCCATCGGGGTAAGTGAGGGTTTCAAGATTTGAAACGAATCCAACGCCAGCATGCAGCCAGATATTTTCAAATGGGTCGGGCTGGCTTCGCGAAACTCGAGCCTGGCTGCGTGCCGCTGGCTGCGGTTTCGGATTTTGTAATTCGTTGACGATGGCATCGTAGCCAATGACGTCTTCGTCAGGAGCCTCCTGAGCCTGGACCAAGGACGCAGAAGCGACGAATCCGAGGAGAACATTGAGCACACAAAAAGACCAAGTTTTATGATTGAAAAATGATTTCATAAATATAGTTTAGCAAAAGTGCAAAGAAATGCAAAAACTCGTCTTCCGCAAACACCACCTTTTTTGCGAACATAGAAGATATGTTTCTATCGAGCAAAGAATGTTTTTGTGCCTTCTGTCGTAGTGCGCGCGTGATCTACGCAAAGAAGCACTTGTCTTTCGTCGATGTTTTCTTGGCCTTTGCGGCGTCGTTGCTGCTGATGATTGGTGTCTGGCAAGACTTTGATCCGCGATTTTTTATGATTCTCGCGTTCGCGTTGGGATTTTGTGAAATTTTCATACAAGTACGTTGGCGACTTTCAATTGCTTGTCCGCATTGTGGCTTTGATCCAGTTATTTATAAAAAAAATGCGGCGCATGCCGCGCGCAATGTGAAAGCCTTTTTAGACCGCCGCCGCGAAGATCCAATTTCTTTGTTGCGGCCGAGCCCGAAGCTTCCAATGATCACCTTGAAAAAATCGGAGTCTGCTCAGAAAGTGGGCAGCTCGACCGTCGACAATGTAAAATAGCCATTGAGTTACACCCACTGAGAAGCTAGTTTGAGTCTATGAAATCATTGATTATTATTCCGACCTACAACGAAAGCGAAAACATCCGTCCGATCACTGCTGAGGTCTTGAAAGTCAATGCGAGTCTGCACGTTTTGGTGGTCGATGACAACTCTCCGGACGGCACCGGAAAGATAGTGACTGAACTGGCGCAAACAGAACCACGTTTGCATTTACTTTCGCGAGATGGAAAGCAAGGTCTTGGTAAAGCTTATTTGGCAGGCTTTGAGTGGGGCCTCAACAATGGTTTTGATTTACTCGTCGAAATGGACGCCGACTTTTCGCATCGACCGCAGGACCTCCCGAAGCTTTTGGCAGCGGCCGAAAGAAATGATTTCGCCGTCGGTTCTCGCTATGTGCCAGGCGGCGCGACAGTGAATTGGGGTTTGTTGCGCAAGCTGATCAGCCGAGGTGGCAGCCTTTATGCGCGATTGATTCTTGGCTTTCCGCTCAATGATTGGACGGGCGGTTTCAATGCTTGGAAAAAATCGGTGCTGGATAAAATTCGTCTCGATCAAGTGCGCTCAAACGGCTATAGCTTTCAAATTGAATTGAAATATCGGGCCCTTCGCGCGGGCTGCAAAAGTGAAGAAGTACCCATTATTTTTGAAGACCGGCGCGTGGGTAAAAGTAAAATGAGTTCAAAAATTGTTTTGGAAGCGCTCTTTCGGGTTTGGACCATTCGAACCGGAAAAATCTGAGGTCTTTAAACCTCATTCAATGAGCCCGGAGAAAAGATGAAGTTTAATGACGACATTCGACTCTGTCTTCGCTCAAGCCTGAAAAATGGCTCGGTGCTTTGCCGCGTGCTCATCTTTTGTTTTTTCTTTAATTTCCTTTCTGGCCACAGTACGTCTTTTGCTCAAGCGGAAAATCGCAGTCGTTCGCCGCGCAAGGCGGCTGCTGGAGCCGCGCCGAACCACGGTGCTGGAGGCGGACAAATCGCGGCGGTACAAACCGAAAGCGCCATGATTTATAGTGACCCTGATTTTGACGCCTCAGTTTTGACCTATTTGCCGCAGGGAAAAAAGGTGCGTGTGTCAAAACGCATCTATGGCAATTATTTTCGCTTTTATAAAGTCAAAATCACCGATGGGCAATTTGGTTATATAGCGACAATTGACGTGAGCCTTGAAAATGGCGCAAAAGATGAAGATGAAACTCGCGTCCATGTGAAAAAGAAAAAGAAAAATCACTCTAAGAAAAGGAAAAAGGATTCTGAAGAAGACGAAGACAGGAACTCCAAAAAGCCGATCTTAGCAACCCGATATGTTGGCGCTCTTTTTGGAATGACTCAGTTCAAGGAAAGTATATCAGGAATTGATTCATCGGATAACCTCCTCATGTATGGTTTAAAACTCACAGGGCCTGATCTCTTAATTGACGGCCCGGTGATGGATATCAATCTCGCCTTTCATTACGGAGCACCGACTTATTACAATAATCTCTCCAGCACGCCGCCGTCTGGCTTCGTCGGCTTTATCGACACACTTTTAATTTTTCCGATTGGCTTGGGTGAAAATACCCAGTTTTATTTAGCCGCCGGACCGATGTTGGTTTGGTCCAATTTTACCGTGACCACCGTTGGCACGCAATTACACCTCTCGGAACTCAATTTTGGCGGAAGTTTCGCAGCAGGATATGCGGTCCGCGTTGGTCATTTCTCCGTGCGCCTAGAAGGCAAACTGATGCAGGAAAAGCAGCAGCAACGGGGTCTCCAGCTGGGTATTCAAAGCGAATTTTAGCCGCGCCCAAGGACTTTTTCAGGAGCCTGCTGGACAAAGTGCCTGGCTCTCGCTATAGCTAATCTGGTCAATCTTTCGTCACCGAGAGACGCAGTTCGCGCGGGGCTCAAAATGAAAATTCACCTTCTCGAAAATTCTGTCATCGATCAAATTGCCGCGGGCGAAGTGGTCGAGCGTCCCGCACATTTGGTTAAAGAGTTAGTTGAAAATGCCCTGGATGCAGGTGCTGATTTAATTGAAGTGGAGTACGATCAGGGGGGCCGCCGCGTTCGGGTCACTGACAATGGCTCAGGAATGGGGCCGGATGACTTACAGCTCTCGATCGCTCGGCATGCGACGAGTAAAATTCAAAATTCAAATGACCTTTGGAATCTCCACACCTTTGGCTTTCGCGGCGAAGCTCTGGCCTCGATTGCGGCTGTGAGCCGCCTTCGACTGCAATCCCGTCCGCCTGAGGCTACTGAGGCCGCACTTTTGAAAAGTGAGTTTGGCCAGTCAGCGCAAATCGAGGCGGCGGGTGGCAATCCCGGCACCACGATTTTGATTGAAGAACTCTTTGCTAATATTCCGGCCAGGCTAAAATTTTTGAAATCTGAAAGTGCTGAAAGCGCGCAAATCAAAACGACGCTCAAGGCGCTGGCTCTGGCCAATCAGTCCGTTGAGCTGCGAGTGAAAACCAAAGGAAAAACCGAGC
>JAYVXN010000303.1:0-40413 GCA_043785085.1 Bdellovibrionales bacterium
GCAACTGCGGTCGGCACACACTCAAGCACCACCGCAAAACAGCCGCAGTTTTCAAGTGCGCGGGCTTGGGCCAAAAGCCATTCGCCAGCGTTTTCGCCAGTCGCCTGAAGTTTAAAGCCTCCGAAAGCATGGACCGATTGCGGTGTGAGACCGAGATGACCCATCACCGGAACGCCAGACTCAACGATGTGTTGCAAAGTTTCTTCGCTGCCTTTGACTCCTTCAATTTTCACAGCCTGAGCACCAGCAGCCATAATTTGTCGGACGGCAGCGAGTGTCGCATCGAGGCTACCGCGATGAGCGAGAAACGGCATATCACCAACGATGAATTTGTGAGGCGCTCCTTTGCGAACCGCATTCACGTGCAGAGCCATCAATTCAGGAGTTGCCGCAACCGTATCCGGGTGCCCGTGCATGGTCATGGCTAGGCTATCGCCGACCAGAATGCAATCGATGTCTGAAGCGCCAACGATTTTCGCCGACGTATAGTCATAGCAGGTGACCATCGAAATTCTCTGCCCTTGCTCTTTATTTTTTTGAAAATCGAGTACGGATTTCATGATCTCACCTCTCAAGTTGTTGCGCTTCAAAAGCGTGCGTAAATGCCTCATAGACGTCTTTAAACGGGTCATTTCTCAAAATCTTTAAATGCTTTTCAATCGTGGCTTGATCCCCTCGTGCAAGAGGACCTGTCAAAACACTTGCTTGGCCTAATTGCAAATTAGCCGCGGTTTGTTGCAAATACGGGTAAACCAATTCGCGGGGAAGACCGAAGGTTTGCGCCAGTTCGTTAAAAAACTTCTCCCAGAGGATAATGGTAAAATTGCCGCTCATTACACAAAGGCTGTGGTAAAGTGGCTTCAGATCAGACGCAATTTCGTAATGGGCATTTTTCAAACCTGGCAGAATCTCCGAAAAAGACTGACGGTTCTTCTCGAGCACAAACGGAATTTTCAAGTAAGTCGCATGGTCATAAGTGACATCGCTAAATGTCATGAGTGGATGGGCTCCCTCAGCCAAAGGTGTGGAGAAACTTCCAGAAAAATGCACGATGGTTTTTTCTTTCAGCCACGGGTTTTCCAGAATAAAAGATTCAATTGCTGGATCGCTGATCGCGAGCAAAATATGCGAGGCCTGATTTTGAAAGCTTGCCAGTGGCGTCGAGGAGTTTCGTTCCCAGGTCAAATACGGAATCTTTTCTAAAGTGAAATAGCGCTGAAGATGTCGCGCAAGACGGCCACTACCAACTATTAAAAATGTCGAATAAAATGTCGAATCCCGAGGTACCTGTCGCATGGATCAAGTCCTTATTTGTGAGAACCAATATACACCGCTTTCACAAGAGCGGCAATGTTTTTCACCTCGGCATTAACCGAGCGAGCTTGACCTCAGGGGCATTTATGAGTACCACAAACGCATGAAAAAACTCTACTTTATCCTGGTTGTTGGCTTTATGTTGAGCAGCGTCTTTATGGTGCTTTATTTTGGGATTTCGCCGCGTCCCGTAAGCATTATGAAAGCCTCCTACTTCTCCCAACCAGAAGAGATAGGCGCCGTGGTCTTTCGCGCGTTTTATGATCCGATTAGTCGCGAGCAAGTGGTGTTCTTAGGGACACCTCCACAGCCGGCGTTTCATAAACAGGTCGTCGAGGGTTTTTTGCGTGCTGCCGCTGCCGAAAAGCAGCCATTTAATATCGTCATGGCCGATCCCATTCTGCCAGCGCTGGAAAATGTACCAGTCAAAGAAATTGTCAAATATGAACTCAATGTCGAAGACCAAGAAACTTCGTTGAAAATTCTCAATGATCATTTAGCAAAGGGTGAGAAAATTCTGGTCTACACGCCCAGTGTTTACTCTACGCACTTAGTCTTTAATAATCCGATTCGACGCTTGGAAGCACTCACAAAAAAACATTATTTTACCATTACCAGCGCCGGGATGGTGACTCAGGCCAAAGATGAGTATCTCGTTGACCCGATTTGCGTCGGCGACCAGCGCGATCAGCAGGGCACCGCGGATTTAGGTTGTACGATTCTCACGATTGGGCGCACGCTTTATCGAAAACATCTTGCTAATGACCGTTATGTTTCGGTTTTGAACCAGCATGGCCTGGGTGATTATCTTTTGCTGACGGCAGCGCCGGGCCAAGGAGACCACACCACTCCCGGAAGAAGAACGGGGAGTATGTAATCTCCTTTACTTAGGACAATAACTTTCGGCTAAAACCGCTATCGCTCGCTCCGGAAGCGCGAATCTGGCCACGTGCTCGACAGTTTCAAGATCAACGTGCCGTTAAGGTACGTCTCGCTTGAAACTGCCTGCGGGCGCGGCCACCTTCGCGCTGGCGGAGCGTTTTAGCTCGAAAGTTATTGTCGCTTTAAGGCTAATCAAGTCCTAAGGCAATTTCATGAGCGAGTTGCCGGCGCGGGGCTCGGAAATAAGTGCGCGGTGATAGCTCCAGCAAATCGGCTAATACCGGCATATAAATGCAGGCAAAGCGATCCACTTGATGGGCAAAATAACTCTCCTCATTGCCGGCGCGAAACACTTCACCCCAGTGAGGATTGAAAACCGATTGCTGTTTTTTAATCAGCTGACTGATGCGTTTATCGAGTTCAGTGATCTGCGCTTGCAGCTCGGTAACTTTGCTCTCATCGGCCTCACGGCCGGTATCAATTTTGACAGAAATAATATCGACTAAGGTGCGCTCCAAGGGCTCTTTGCGCTCCATGAGATCGCGAATTTCTGCTGAGAAGGGTTGCGCCCGTTTGTAATTTTCAACTTCGGTTCCGAGCTCTTCCACGACCAGCGCGGTTCGCCAGTTACAGTCTTTTTTCAAACGCAAAATATCGCCGTAAATATGGTCACCAATATACAATATGTCATCACCTTGAACTTCGAGATCATGCGCGAATTTATCCGCGCAACCGCCCTGGTAAATGCCGCGCACGAGTTTGTCTTCATAGTTGGTCATCGAGCCATCGGCCGGATTAACTTTCAAAAAGCGCAAATTGTCGTAGAAGAAGCGCGGCTTTTGCGCGCTCGTTACGACGAATTCAAAAAAATCCATCCACGTGCGACCGTCTTTTAAAAACGGATTGATCGCGTAATCCAAGAGCAGCTTGGTATAATGAAAATCAGAATTGGTCAGAATGAAAAAACGTTTTTCATGTTTGAGATAACGTTCAATACCGCGAACCACGGCTTCATCTCTGATAATATATTTCTCGCGATTGGCAGCGACTTCATTTTTTAGACTACCATCTTTGTGCGAAAGATCGAGTTGCGTGATCACATCCATGGCAATGGTTTCGTAATCGGGGATGTGTTCTTTTTCAGTCGTGTCTTTCAAATCCACGAGCTGCGCATAAAGAGTCGCAATCGAAATTGAAAACGCCGTATCAATTGATGAATAACTATGTGAATCAGATAAATCAATATAGGTACTGCGGTACATTTTCTGTTGATTGACGAAATCAATCGGTTTGGTGCCGTGGTAGCTGGCGCGAATCGCTCCGTGGCGGCTGACTTTGAGCAGATTGCCTTTTTTCTTATCGAGCACGAGCCCACGAACGGCGAGATCAAATTCAAAGGGCAGATTCAAAATTGACTGAGGATAATGGCGATTGTTGACCAGCTTATGCAGCATAGTTTGGTGCGCGAGCGCCTCAAAGGCATGGCTATGGTAGCGCACCAGAGTGTGGTCCATGTCCAGACCTATGAATTTAATTTTACGCATATTGAGCGTGCGATTGATAAAGACTTTTTGAAACATTTTGTACCGTTAGGTTTCAGTTTCGAAACCCAGTTCATTCCAGCGGATCATTCCGCCTTTCATATTGTATACGTGCTGATAGCCGGAATCCAAAGCAAAAGCCGTGGCTCGTGCCGAGCGGCCGCCGCTACGACACACAAAGACGACAGTTTCGTCTTTGGGAACTTCGGCGATATGAGATGGCAAGGTATCCAACACTAAGAGAGTAGCGCCCGGTATATGCCCAAGTTCGCCAATAAATTCATCATTGCGGCGCACATCGATAATGCGGACCTGGCCGCGCTTTTCCAAAAGCTCCTCAGGTGAAATATCTCGCACCTGTGGCATTTCCGGATTCTTTTGGCTGCTCTTGAACTCAACTAACGTTTTATTTGTCATGAACTATCCCTTCGCAATTGCAAGAGGTTTATCAAACCTGAAGGCAGGCGGTGGAGTCAAGGTTTAGGCTTATTGGCAGAGCGTCTAATTGACTTTCTGACCTCGACCTCCGAGAGTAGTGGGCATGATTGAAGTGAATTTGACTCCCTGCCAGGAATTGGCTTTAGATGCCCTTGAGGGTGCGCAAAATGTCTTTCTGACCGGCGGCGCTGGTAGCGGTAAGAGCTTTTTGGTGCGCCATTTTTTACAAGATAAAAACAGCAAGGATTTTCCGGTGCTGGCCAGCACGGGAGCGGCTGCCGTGCTGGTTGGCGGACGGACGTTTCATTCTTTTTTTGGCCTCGGAATTATGGAGGGCGGGCCGGAAGAAACGATTGAACGAGTCAGTAAAAACCGTCAGGTCCTTAGGCGCTTGAAAAAGATTTCGGGCTTCATTGTCGATGAAGTTTCAATGCTTTCGGGACCAACCTTGCGGGTTGCGGAAGTGGTTTGCCGCCGGGCGCGCAATTCAGATTTGCCCTGGGGCGGATTAAAAGTTATCACAGTCGGCGATTTTGCGCAGCTGCCGCCAGTTGAGCGCTCCTATTCACGGGCTCGGCCTTGGGCTTTTTTAGATGAAGTCTGGCGTTGGTCGAACTTTCGTACCTGCTATTTGCAAACTTCCGTGCGCAGCCGCGATGATGAATATATTAAAATTTTGAAGTCGATTCGAAATGGCCAAGTCACACGTGAAGTGACGGATTATTTGAATAGTAAGGTCGTGCCAGTCATGGCCACCTTCAACGGCACTCGCCTCTTTCCACGTCGTGAAGAAACCGATCGTTTTAATCTCGTGCGCTTGCAAGAATTAGAAACGCCGATTTTTGAATTTGTTTCGATTTATTCAGGTGCTGAGAAGGCCGTCGAACAGTTGAAAAAACACTCGCCCATTGCCGAAGTGATTACGCTGAAAGAGGGCGCTTTGATCATGCTGCGGCAAAACGATCCGCAAGGCCGCTGGGTGAATGGTAGCACTGGTTGGATCACCAAGATCAATCCTTATCGCCTCAGTATTCGCCTGCTGAATGGTCGGCAAGTTGAAATTGAAAAAGTGAGTTTTTCGATGATGGACGCTGAGGGCAATGTCGTCGCTAGTGCAATCAACTTTCCGGTGTCTTTGGCGTATGCGACGACGATTCATAAGGCTCAGGGGTCAACCTTGGATCGAATGTTTGTGAATCTCAGCAATTTATGGGAGCCCGGTCAGGCCTACGTGGCTTTGAGCCGAATTGGCAGCGGAGCGGATCTTTGCATCGAAAAATGGAGCCCTCAGTCAATTAAAGTCGATCCGCAAGTCGTGGAATTTTACCGGGCTGCTGAGCAGAAAATGTCTCCTATTAATGCTGCGCATCGCGAAGCGGTTTTCGATTATAAAACTTAAAATTTCCCTCTGTCTGCAGGGGTGGCTCTTGTGTTATCACTGTGGCAAATCGAAAGAGGTGATTATGGATCAAAATAACCCGGTCGGCCTGACAAACGGTATTGAGTTCATCGAGTTTTGCGGACCCGATCATGGCAAGCTCGAAATGATGTGCAAGAGTTTTGGACTGGTGCCAATTGCGAAACATAAGAACTTCGAACTGCAGTTGTTTCGGCAAAACGACATTAATTTTCTCATCAACGACACCGTTGATTCCTTTCAAGGGAGCTTTAAAAAACTTCACGGCCCCAGCGTTTGTGCAACCGGCTTTCGTGTGAAAGACGCGAAGTTTGCTTTTGAAGAAGCCGTTCGTCGCGGAGCGCGTCCATTCACTGGAGATAAAAAAGCCAAGGGCGGTTGGGATCTGCCGGCAATTTACGGCATTGGTGATTCGCTGATCTTTTTTGTCGATAAGAATATTTATGACGGCGAATTTAACTACACGACTGCAGACATTTATCCTAAGGGTCTCGATCTTCTCTTGATCGATCATATGACCAATAACGTACCCAAAGGTGAAATGCAGAAGTGGTGTGATTTCTACGAGAAGATTTTTGGCTTCAAAGAAAAACGCTACTTCGATATTCGCGGTAAATCCACAGGCCTCATTTCAAAAGTCATGCGTTCACACGATGGCAAGATTTGTATTCCGATCAACGAGCCAGCCGATCCAAAGTCACAGATTCAGGAATATCTGGATGAGTATAAGGGTTCAGGTATTCAGCACATTGCCTTTTTGTCAGATAATATTTGCGATTCAGTTCCTGCATTACGTGCCAAGGGAATTGAGTTTTTAGCGGCGCCGCTGGACACCTATTATCAAATGCTTCCGGATCGCGTGCCGACAATGAAAGAAGATATTTCAACTTTGAAAAAACATGCGGTCTTGGCGGATGGTGATCGTGAAGGTTATCTCTTGCAGATCTTCACAAAAAACCAGTGCGGACCGGTCTTTATTGAAATCATTCAACGCCGCAATCATTTCGGTTTTGGTGACGGAAACTTCCAAGCTCTTTTTGATGCCATGGAAGCCGATCAACGGGCGCGAGGAGTTCTCTAATGCATCACTTTACGCAAGGGCGACCCACGCGCCAAGCGCACAAGGGGATTCCTGAGGGACAGTTTGAGGAAGAACAAGGCTTAGATGGATTTTATGGGCCAGTGTCTCACTTGATTAAAGATAAACCGAGCACACGCTGGACGAATATTGAAGGCCCCCTAAAGCCGCGTATGTATGATTTGGTGAAACTGGATAAGAACTCGGCCACGCAACGCCTGCTTTATAATAACGATTTGACGATTTCAAATCACTGGATTCATCCCGAAGCTCCGGATCGCCTGATCGCCAAACGCAATGCCGATGGTGATTGGTTGTATTTTTGTCATAAGGGCTCGGGTCATGTTCTGACTGAATATGGTTTGTTGGAATTCAATCCTGGCACCTATTTGATGATGCCGAAATGTATTGCGCACAGTTTTTTGATCACCGAGCCAGTGAATTTTTTCTTGATTGAGAATCGCACTAGCCACTTTCGTGAGCCAGATCGCGGAATGGTGGGTCGTCATGCGGTTTATGACATCAACACCTTAGTGAAGCCTGATCTCGAAGCTTTGTATGCGAAAATGCGTGAAGTTCATGCCGATATTCGTGAGATTCAAATCAAGCACACCGATGAGTGGACGAAGATTTCTTATGCTGAAAATATTTTTGATGTGCGTGGCTGGAAGGGCGACTTGTTTCCGTTCACTCTGCATATGAAAAACATGATGCCGCTGATGAGTCACCGAGCGCACTTGCCACCGAGTGCGCATTCCACATTTGTGGCCCGCGGCTTTGTGGTCTGTTCGTTCTTGCCAAGGCCTTTAGAGCAAGATGAAGATGCTTTGAAGGTGCCATTTTACCATCAAAACATCGATTATGATGAAGTGCTGTTTTATCACGATGGCGATTTCTTTAGCCGTGATAACTTGCATGCGGGGATGATGTCGTTTCATCCAGCTGGCTTTCCGCATGGTCCACATCCGAAAGCTATGCAAAAAGTAAAAACAAAAACCCACACCGACGAGTATGCCGTGATGATCGATTCGCGCTGGCCTCTTAAGCGCGATGCGAAGGCCGATCAAATCGAGCTCGTGGAATATTGGAAATCGTGGATGAAGTAAGAGGTTCGTTGCTGACTCCAGATGAAGCCATGCGCTTAGCGATCAGTGAAGCTGAGAAGGGTGCGGGCTTTGTTTCGCCCAATCCTTTAGTTGGCTGCGTGATCGTCGATCACGAGCATCGGCTCCTCGCAAAGGGCTATCATCGGCAAATCGGCCAGGATCATGCCGAAATCGATGCCCTCAAGAACATTCCTGATAAATCGGCACTGAAAGGTGCGCGCCTCTATGTCACGCTTGAGCCCTGTGCCCACCAGGGCCGTACGCCCTCTTGTGCGCTCGCATTGGCCAAATTGCCGATTCGCACTGTTGTTTATGGGATGACAGATCCGTTTCCGGAAGTTTCTGGAAAGGGCGCAGAGATTCTTCGCGCCGCTGGCATGGAAGCCATTGAGTGGTCCGGTTTCTCGGAAGTTGAAAGTCCTTTGCGCGCTGAGATTTTCGCGGAGCTGGAAGAAGCGGCTGAATTTTTTCTCCACAATCAGCGCCGGCAGCGGCCTTTTGTCGGTATTAAGGCTGCGACGAGCCTCGACGGCATGATGGCTTTGCGGTCAGGTGACAGTAAGTGGATTACCGATGAAGAGGCGCGTCTTCAAGGTCACTATCTGCGCGGGCAGCATGATGCGACTTTAATCGGACGAAAGACATTTTTCATCGATAATCCTTATTTGAATGTTCGCCACCCGCGGTTTCCGCAAAAAGAGAATAAAGTGGTTTTGTTGAATTCTAAGGCAGGTGCTTTACGCGGCTTTAGTGAATCCCATCTTTATTCATCGCACCAATCTGAGGATATTATTTTGGTGGTTTCGCCTGAGTCTGCCACAGAAGCTCGGCTTCAAGCTGAACAATTACGTATTCAGCTTTTGCCCGTGCCGCTTGGTCCTGACGGTAGTTTTAAGATTGATGTTTTGCTCGTTGAACTTTGGCGGCTCGGAGTTCGCTCAGTTTTAGTTGAAGGCGGCGCTGTCGTTATCGGATCTTTTCTGCGTGCTCATGCCGCCCAGCGATTGCATCTCTTTATCGCACCAGTGGTGATGGGGGCGACGTCCTCTGTTGGTTGGACGGAGACCTTTGGCATTGCCAAAATGAATGAGCGCCTTGAACTTAAACGTCCGCGCTCACAGCAGCTGGGGAGGGATATTTATCTCACCGGGAAGTTTTAAAATTACCCAGATTCCAGCTCGCGAAGTTTACGAATATTCTGTTGCAAAATCGACTCAAGAACCCGCAATTCATCATGCGACGGAGAATTTTCAAGCAAGATTCGATTGAGGATTTTCGCGGCATTGACCCGTCGAGCGCTCAAATCAAAACCCAAGGTCTCAAGCCAGGTTTCAATGGTTTTCTCCGGAAAATACACCGGCCCCCGGCGCTGTACCGGCTGAACCACGTCACTCACTGGAAGTTTTCGACTCATGAAATCTTGTAAAATATAAACCGTAAGTAAAACCGCATGTGAGAGATTTAAACTCGTGAACTCACCATAGGTGGGTAGGCGACAAATGAAGTGCGCAAGGTGCATATCCTCAGTCGTCAGGCCATCGTCTTCTGGGCCGAAGATCAGATAAATCGGCAGCTCCGTACGAGTTAAAAATGGCGATTGAGCTTCCTGTAGTTTCTCAAGACGTTCAGCAAAGCACTCAGCTTCACGTAAGCGGCCGTCACGGGCGCTAAAGGCAAACCTCGCTCCTTCGCCTTCTTGCGCGTAAAACTCATCCCAGCTGCGATATTTCTTGGCTTCCCGCAAAGGGCCTTGGGCACCGGCGGCACCTTGTCTGGCCTCTTCATCAAGCTCGCATTGCGGAGCGATTAAGATCAGTTGGCCCCCACCCATATTGGCTAAAGCGCGGGCCGCCATGCCGATATTGCGCGGATAAATTGTCCGGACTAAGACGACACTGATCAGGTGGTTCATGGCATATTCACCAATCGCAGGCCATCTTCAATTTGCTCGCGAAATTCAGGATGAGCTTGTGCCAGTTTGCTAAGATTATCGCTCACTCGACTCGCCCAGTTCGCTTTCTGCGCTGTCGCGATTTCATAAATCTCAAGCTGGAGAAGCCAAGCTTGGGGGAAGCTTTCTTCGACCTGCTTTAGAATCTGCACAAGGCCCTCGGCTTGCGAACACTCACGAAACTGTCGCACTGACTGATAAAGCTTGTGCAACTGAGTCTCACTGGATGAGGAAGTTCGGCTAGGAATTTTCTTCGCCACAAAATCTTCGGTTTGACCGAAATTCTCACGATCGGCAGCGCCACCGAAAACCGAGCGCACAGTCTCGCCAACGCCCATGTCAAAGCTTCCCCAGTCAGGAGAGAACAAAATCTCAGATCCTCTGGAGACTGTACAATTCTCAAAACTGATCAAGAGAAGTTTGCCGTTGCTGCCGCGTCGCCAACCGGTGACAGTGCCTTTGACTTGTACACCAGAGAGAAATTCCAATGTGGTGGGACGGCCTTTTTCTAAACCCATTTGGTCATCGCGCAAATCACTCAAAGCCTGAGCGCGGCCGCGCAAACGGCCCAACGGGGTGCCAAAGCCTTGAGCGTGTGTGGCGATGCCATGACCGCTTAATTGTTGACCATTCTCACACAATTGCGTTGGTCCGGTAAATTGCAGGTAGAAAACCGCGCCATCTTGTTTAAAGCCACTCAGCTGACCAGAAATCTGCAAGCCCGAGTCGAGTTCAACCGTGTTGACGGTCTCTGCTGCTTTTGCCTTCTGCAATCCAGATAAGCCGCCTGTCTTATAGGCCATGGTTTCAGCCAATTGACCGAGCACCTCACCCAAGTGGGCAAATGACGGTGTCACAAAAAGTTGTGGCTGCGGCTCGGTGATATCATAGGCGTAGTTGATACAATCAAGGCTAAACGGGATTTTTTTAACTTTGTCAGAGAGACAATGACGGGCTTCTCCATAGGAAGACAGGAGGCCGGCACCGAAGATTTTTGGGTTTTCTAAAGTGCCGATCAAACCATACTCAGCAGTCCACCAATTCATGCGGCCAAGGATGGCGGCTTCAGAAATCTCTGTGATACCCTTCGTGACCCGATCTAATTCTTGCTCAGCTGTCGAGATTTGCTCAGTCGTCGATGTCGGATCTTCTTTTAAATCAGATAAAATGCGAATCGCCCCATACTGATCTAAATCGTGTTTATTTATTATCGCACGACGGGCCACTTGTGCATATTCTTTCAGATAGCCGGCAAAGGCCGCATCGACAAGAATCGGAGCGTGTCCGGCGGCCTCATGAACTATATCGGGCGCCGGCGTATACATCAGGTGGCTGATGGTGCGCATATCCGAAGCAATCGGCAAAAGTCCGAGCGATTGCAATTCCATAAAAGCTGCGGGCGGAATAAAACCGCTGACCGGCACGGCTTGCCAACCGAATTTCCGCAGATGCTGGTTCATATTTTGGATATCGGGAATTCGTTCTACTTCAATGCCAGTCTTTTTCAAACCTTCGTTGTAAATTGGATGAGCATGCCGAGATAAAAAACTGTGAAGCTGGCGCATGATATAGCGCCAAACGGCTTGGTCAACTGGCGTGTAGCGGGAGTAATCCTGTTCTACGACGTATTTTTGCAAATGAAACGGAATCATGATCACGACCTCGCTTATAAATACTGATCGTCTTTAGTCAAATAACCCTGCACATAATCGGCAATGCCTTTTTCGAGCGGCCATTGCGGGGCCGACAAGCCCAACGCCATCAAGCGCGCCATTTCCGCCTCGGTAAAATATTGGTACCGCGGGCGCATCTCTTCTGGAATATCAATCCAATCAATTTTCATTGGCAGTTGCAGATTTTGAAACGTGGCCGTGGCCAAATCCAGCCAGGAACGCGCTTGACCGAAGCCCATATTGTAGATTCCTGAAGTCGGTCGTTGACCCATGAGTTCGTTCATCCAGCGCGTGATATCCTTGACATAAATGAAATCCCGCAACTGCTGGCCATCGCCATAATTCGGATTGTGCGAACGAAACAATTTCAGAGAGCCCTGTTCTCGAATCTGGTGAAATGCTTTAAAAACGACACTTGCCATGTCTTGTTTAAAGTATTCATGGGGGCCGTAGACGTTGAAAAATCTGAGTCCATACCAGGCCGGCGGAGTCTGTTTCTGTACATCGGCCCATCGGTCAAAGGCTGCTTTGGATTCACCATAAGGATTTAAGGGGACAAAAACTTCTGGTGATGTGGCATCATCGAAGCCTTTTTCTCCACCCCCATAGACTGCGCCACTGCTGGCGTAAATAAACGGGACGCGATTCTCGGTACACCACTGCCAAAGGCGCTGGGTATATTCGGTATTGTTTTCGCGTAAAAATTCGCTATTGAGTTCAGTCGTCGAGGAGCAAGCACCCATATGTATAATCCACTCAACATTGGCCTTCGCTTCGGGAGTTTTGAGAAACCCCCAAAGTTCGTCTTTCAGAAAGAAGCGTGCAAACAGGCGTTTTTTTAAGAGACTGGGGCGATCCTTGATTGCAACTGAATCGACACAGATGATATTTTTCACACCACGCCGGTTGAGTTCCCAGACAAAGGCGCTACCTATAAATCCATTGGCTCCCGTAACAATAATCATTCCAAGGTTTTACCCTCTGACTAGGAAATACACAAGTGTCGGCAGAGCGATCAGCGTGACAATTTTGGCTTGGCACTGTACAGCGAACTATGGCATCTTCGGATCTCAATCCAGTGTGGTAAAATAACTTATGGTGAATCGGTTTCAAACGCAGCAGTTCGATTTTGAATGGATTCCGGCTTCGAGCCGTGTGCCTCGCGATCAGCAAAAAGTCATGATTGTGCTGCATGGCCGTGGTGATTCATTGGATTCGTTTCGCTCAGTTAAGAGCGACTTACGTCTGCCGCAAATGAATTACCTGCTCCTGAATGCCCCCCGAAATTATGATGGTGGCTTTAGCTGGTATGCCTTTGAACCGAACCAGGGGCCTGGGATTAAAAAAGCCCGAATTAAGCTGTTTGCTTTGATGGCTGAACTTGAGGCCTCCGGATGGACGTCTGAGGACGTGTTTTTTATTGGATTTTCGCAAGGTTGTGTGGTCAGTGCTGACTTCGGAATGCATTACCCAAAACCTCTCGGTGGAATCATCGGCATCAGCGGCTATATTTATTTCTTCCCGGCTTGGAAAAAGACTTTAACCGCGGCGGCGTTTCACACTCCGTGGTTGGTGACGCACGGTTTTTTTGATGACTTACTGCCATTGGCTGAGACCCGTCACCATATCGATCAGTTGCATTCAGTGGGCTTGCCGGTTGAATTTCGTGAATTCAATAAAGAGCATGAAATTGACGAGGAATTCGAGATCCCCTTTATACGGCGCTGGCTACTGGCGCGTCTGCCGAAGGCCAGGGGCCTTAAACGACCTTTAACCCCGAAATCACGAGCGCTAGGCCAGCGTGCGGTCCTGTACTAGCTATATTTCGTCTTCAAATTCAATGGATAGAGTCAGCAAGTTTTGAAACAGCTGACCAATCGGGGACTGCAAACTAATCAGTCGCGCGGTGCGGGTTTTCACGGTCGGCACTTGATAATCGGTATAGAGCTCAACAGCCTTTTGAATATCAGCGGGACTCATGCCTCGCCGTTTTGCCTTGAGAATTGCGTCAATAAGAAATTCGGCACCGTTTCCGGTGATTCGACCGTTTTTATTTTCCATTTGGGCTAGGGCGTTAAGGTCTTTGAGATGTGTCATGTTAGGCTTTTCACCAAATGCTCTCCGCAAGATTGTGCAATAAGAAGCAACAAAGTTGCGGATTTTGCCGCGAAGATTGGGCGTCAGTCGGGTGTCGTAGCGTTTCGCAAACGACGACGTCATTAAATCCAAAATATCTTCGTCTGCCATCAGATCTTCACAATGTGCGAAATCATCAACTTTGATGAGCATATTCGGCAGCTCTCGTAAGACCGCACGCATTTTAAAAACAGCGGGACGATTGACGCCGTCGGGTAGTCGGCGCGTTTTACCTTTGGTCTTGGTCTTTTCTAGAACCAAAAAAGTTTGATAGAGAGATTCACTCTGGAGGGGAGATCTTTGCAAGAGTGCGGTGATTTGCTTACTCGTGAAGCCGATCTGTTTGAGAAAAAACTCGCGGCAGCTCCGTTCGAAAATCGCGTCGAACTTATTTAAGACCGGATGGTTTTGGAACCGATTCAAAGGCCGTCTTTTTCGCGATTTTAAAAATGCGACCAGCTGAATAAATACTCGTACGGTTTGTCTTGCCTTGATCCGCTGTTCATTGAGATTGGTCGAAAAACGTTGCACGTCATCGTAACGATATTGATCATGGCGTAGACCAAATTGGCGAATACTTCCATAGTCAATAATGCCGGCATCCGCCAACACGTTGTCGCCATCCCAGTCCATCCAAGCAAAGATATAGTTTCGCTCAAGTTGGGCGGCAAAACGGGCAAAACCAGCGCAAACTTCATTGAGCATTAAATCATAGCGATCAGAGCTTGCCGGATTGAAATGCCAGCGGCCATTGGCCACCTGGCGCTCAATCAAATAATCGGTGGCTCGTTTCAAAGACCGATAGCGCCCTTGTTTTAAATGCAAAAAGAGGTGAGCTGGACGAATAAGATTCAAAGCGGCACGTACGCCAATTCCCACGCCTTTACCGAGATCAATGATCGTTAGAACTCGCTCGGTTTGTACGCCTTGAAGGTGAAAAATCTCAGACATCAAAGCAGACCCGTAAAGTTCATCGACGTCGGCCATGCCACAGCCGTAACCAAAATCAGTGGCCCCGGTTTGCAAAGGTCGATTGGCCTCAACGGCACCTGGCGCGAGTGAGGTGACACCTGTGCCACGGCTGCTGACGTCCCAGGTGCGACCAGCATGTCGAATGCTGCCATTCCAAATGCTTCGGCCATCGCCAGAGGTCTTGCCTTGTTTGTTGGAATGCTGCAGCTGCAAGTATCGAGTAGCCATAAAGTTATTTGGTTTAATCAATTCACTGGGTACGGGTAGGCCATTTTGTTGGTCAAACTCATTGATGATTTGGATGGCAAAGGTCTCAAGAATCTTTTCCTGAAGCGATTGAGACAATTCATGAGCATGATGGGCTGGGATCAGGCCCATTTCTTTGGCGAGCTGAAAGTTAAAATAAATGACCTGGCCACGACCAATATTGCGAACTGGGTACG
Source organism: Bdellovibrionales bacterium (assembly GCA_043785085.1). Classification (GTDB taxonomy): domain Bacteria; phylum Bdellovibrionota; class Bdellovibrionia; order Bdellovibrionales; family JAMPXM01; genus JAYVXN01. The sequence continues at coordinate 14,952 of JAYVXN010000303.1, forward strand.
AAATAAATCCGTCTGGAACTGCGTCCTGCCAAGGATGGGTGCCATCGAGCTCATTGAATTTGCTATAAATATCCGTCTGCGAAGAAGTTGAGGTTTTAACCTCGCGCCGAGGATTTGGATTTTTATGCACTTCGCGCTTTGACATTCGTCCGTTGTTCTCCCAAGTGGTGCCCATCGTAGGGGTGCATTAAACTTATCGGATGAATGTCGCAGCACTTTAATCGTGATTGGAAAATCTAGGTCTAGGCAAGCCTTTAAAGCCGTTTTTATATAAACTCAATGGCAGTCAGGCCGCCGCCAGGAGTGTTCACGTTGGTCATTTGCCCTTGGTAGAGGCGCGCGGCCAGCAATTGGATTTTATTTTGGTAGGCGTAGAAGCGCAGATCGACTTTAAATTCCAAATCGCCCAAGACCACTTTTGAGGCCGGCACATATTCTTGAGCTAGGTAATTGCCCTGCAAAATCGTTTTAAAGGCTGATTTGGTGACAGAGGCACCTTTGTAGGTCGCTTTTCCACCAAACGATTGGGTGGGTTTGAAAAATAGGTTTTTCCGTCTTTGCCAGAATTCCTCTGGATGAGGGTGTTGACTCACGGAGTGCGCCGGAATCAAAGCCGCTTCGAGTGCCGATCGATCATTATGACTCAGATTGAAACGTGCTAAAGCATTCGACTGCGAGAGCTCTAGGATGCGATTTTTATCGGCCAGGAGCAGATATTCACGGGGATTCGGAGTCAGGCAAAGTTTCTGAGAAAAATAAGCCTGACGTATGTTCTGGACTTCTGGCTTTTGCAGGAAAAAATCTGTGTGCCGGTTGTAAATTAAATTAATTTTGGAGAGATTGGCTTCTGTCGGATCAAGGATTTCGGCGTGGTAGCCTCGAGTTTTAAAAAGCTCCTGATAAAGCAGAAATTCAATAAAAAGACGCTGCGTGGACGGCTTTTCATCGACGATGGCGATACTCGTTAGTGGCCCCTGAGCGCCTGAAAGTCGAAATTCATTTTCAAAAGTCGTCATGATTTCGTTGCGAAAACCGGTACTGAAGGGATGGCTCACTCCTTGCGCTTCATAGAGTAAATCCGTGAGCAGAGAGCTCGAGGCATTGGTGTTGATTTCAATGAGTTTTAGTTGGCCTTGGTCATTGATATGAAAATCATAACTCATCAGAGCAGAAAAGTTCTGTGCACCTGAGCGCCACTCTGGAAACTGCGCGAAGGTCGCATCTTGGTACTCGGGCTTCATGCGCAAATTAAAAAATGCCGCGACAATGTTTTGCGCTTGCGTTTGAATGGTACGCGGAAGTCTTAATACATGCGGTGAAACCAGATTGGCGGACAGTCGTTCTCGGAGATTTGGCGAGTTCGCAGTCTCTGGATAGTGCTGCCTTAAAACTTCCAAATATCGATCGTAAAAAGACATATGCCACCAAAAAACAAATCCGCCCTCTGAAGGCTCAGAAGGCGGTCGAGAAATTGACTATCGAGCGCTGACGAATTTCTCGCCTGGCTTCCAGCCGGCTCCGCAGAGCTCGCCAGTTTGCAGACCCTTGACCACTCGCAGGATTTCAGCTGCATCACGGCCGACATCGAGGTTGTGAATGCCCATATACTGAATTTTTTGTTCTGGATCGATCACGAAAGTGCCGCGAGTCGCGATACCTTTGTCTTCAAGAAGCACACCGTAGTCTCGAGCCACACGTTTAGTAATATCACCCAGCAAGGGGTAGCCGAGGTTTTTCAAATCATCTTTCACCCAGCGTTTATGCGAGTGGACTGAGTCGACTGAACAACCGACGACTTCAGCGCCGGCTTCACGGAAGGCTTTCACATTGTCGCGGAACTGCGTCAGTTCTGTCGGACAAACGAAAGTGAAATCGAGAGGGTAGAAAAACAAAACCACCCATTTGCCTTTGTAGTCGGCAAGGCTGATGTCTTTAAACTCACCACCGTCCACGAGGGCGGCACATTTAAACTGCGGAGCTGGTTGTCCGATCATCGGCATTTAATTCTCCTTTTCAAGTTGAACGTCCATTAGTTGCCATAGATTTGGCTGCCCAGCAAGCTTGTGTTCTTTGACGTGCTTCGCTATAACGACTCCCAGTGGAGGAATGCAAGCGTGAAGATCATTACCTGGAATGTGAACGGAATTCGGGCGGTCTATAAAAAAGGCTTTATTGAATTCGTCGAGCGCGAGGAACCGGATCTGCTTTGTTTGCAAGAGACTAAGGCGCATCCGGAACAATGTGAGCCGGCCTTGCTCCATCCGGCTGGGATGAAAGGATTTTGGTCCTCTGCTGTGCGGCGCGGATACTCAGGTGTGGCAACTTTTGTGAAATCCGATCCGAAAAATGTCGCCTACGGCTGGGGCATCACACTATATGAAGCCGAAGGCCGCATCGTCATTACGGAGCATCAGGACTTTAAACTCTATAATATTTATTTTCCAAATGGCGGATCTGGACAAGAACGTCATGATTTTAAACAAAAGTTTCTCGCGGATCTCAATGCGCATTTAAAGCCACTTGTTGAAAGTGGCGAAAAAATCATCGTCGTCGGCGACTACAATGTGGCGTACTTGCAAATCGATGTTCATGACCCCGTTCGCCTCAGTAAGGAAAGTGGCTTTTTACCGGAAGAACGAAGCTGGTTCGAGTCATTCTTGGAGCTGGGCTTTATTGATACTTTCCGACATTTTTATCCCAACGAGCCCGAGCAATACACATGGTGGGATTACCGAACTCGCGCACGCATCGCCAATCGCGGCTGGAGAATTGATCATATTTGTGTCACCGCAAATTTGCTGCCGCAATTAGTGCGAGCGCAAATTCTTGCCGGCCAAGAAGGATCGGATCATTGTCCGGTTCTTTTGGAAATTAAAGGGGAGTGAAAGTGATTTTTTTCCTGTTCATTGTTTACCCCATTCTAGAAATTTATACGCTCTATTACGTGGGTTCAATTATCGGTATGTGGCCGCTGTTTTTGTTTCTGGTTTTTTCGGCCTTCATTGGTTTTAACATCGTCAAATCCCACAGCCGACAATTATTGGGACAGCTGCAAACTCAGGTGGCCAGTGGCAAAGAACCGACCAAGGCCATGCTTCAGGGCCTCTTGGTTTTTTTGGGTGGTGCTTTGTTGGTTGTCCCGGGGATCATCAGCGATTTTCTAGGGCTTATGTGTATTCTGCCCGGAACGCGCCATTTAATGGCCCTGCTGTTGCAAAAATATTTGGCTAAAAAAATTCGCCAAGGGTCCTTTCGCTTTCAGCAGATGGGGCCCTTTCAGTTTGCCGGCGGGGGTTCGTTCAAATGGCCAGGTGGTCCTGAGGGTGGTCCCACGGGAGAACGGGATGTCTCGCCAAAGGTGATTGATGTCGTGCCGTTATCGTCGACCACAGAATCAAAGCCTGAAAACTAGAAGTCAGTCCCGCGCCGTACGAAGCGCCGTGCGAAGCGCCGTGCGAAGCGCCGTGCGAAGCGCCGTGCGAAGCGCCGTAACAGAGGCGATCGCAATCGATCAAAGGAAGTCGATCCCGAAACAGGCCAGTCCTGCGTCTCGTCTCCCAAAGCGACCCGCGCGAAGGACTAGATTGCCCACCCCCCATCTGGCGAAAGGCCCCCTGGCTTGATATTCTAAGAACAATGCGTCTGCTATTTTTATTTCTCGGACTTACATTTTGTTCACTTAATTTATGGGCCGATCCGGTCTGCGTGACCGCGCCCAAATCAGTTCTTCGCGATGGTCCGGGACAGCAATTTCGAGCCAGCTGGACAGTCGGACAAAACATGCCGTTTATGAAAATAAGTCAGTGGGGCAATTGGCTTCAGGTTGAAGATTTAGATGGTGAAAAGCATTGGATCGCGGCCAATCACGTCGCCTATGGTGGTCAATGTGTTGTGGTAAAAACGAAACAAGCAGTCCTGCGCCAAGGGCCGGGCCAAAAGTTCCTTTCGACTGAATTTGGTCAGGCTGAAAAATACATGGCCTTTAAGAAAATCAATCGAGAGGCTGAGTGGATTCAGGTCGAAGACGACTACCATATGAAATATTGGATGAATGAAAAGAGTCTTTGGCTGCCGATCAAAACCACCCGGCTTGAATTTTGACGCCCTCAGCTGAATTCTCTTAACGAGGCAGGAAACCCCATTTCCAAGCGGGTGTCCGGCCATTTCACAGTTTGTAAGATTTAAATTTTCTAGCCTTTAAGACTGTTCTTAAATCTCATTTTTAGATTTGGTTTGATTCTGATACTAGCCTTTAATCATGCATTTACGCAGTGTAAGAGAATTTAAGATTTTCTGCTTGCTTGCCACTTAAGCCTATGTCTAAATATACCAGTTCCAATTTGGCACTGCGTAATATTTTATCTGCAGCATTGAGGGGGAGAATTATTATGGGATCCGTCATGAAACAGCTTCTGGATGAGTGTAAACGAAGATTATTAGAGTCCAAGGCTGAAATCCTCAATAGGGTTAAGGATATGCGGGGCAATCTGCATATGGAAGACAAGGGTGGAGACGAAGCTGACCAAACGATGCGAATCTTGGCTGAGAGTGAAACCCTGTCCCTGCATGAACGCCTCCGTTCACAGTTGCTGGAAATAGAACTGGCGCTAGCGCGAATTGAAAATGGCACCTACGGTATCTGCGAAGAAACCGAAGAGCAGATTGAGCCTGAAAGGCTGCGTGCAATTCCTTGGACTCGCCTCAGTATTGAAGGCGCTGAAATTCGCGAAAGCATGAAGCGCCGTTACGCGCGCTAATTTTTTGCAGTGGTTTTTTAATTAAAACTGCTCAAGAAATGAGTTCAGACTCAGAAATCATTTGTTCGTTCAGGGCCGCTTGAATTTCATCGGCCGATCGCACACGCCCTTTGCCGACGCCGGGGCAAAAATCTGCCACTTCTTTTTTCCAAGCCTTTGCTGACATGACTTCTGGCCAAAAGGGCCAAGTTCGACACTGCGTCGGCCGACCCTCGTAAACGGAGCATTTCTTCTCTTTTAAAAAAATACAATTGGCTGAGCCTTTGTCGTCGAGGTGAAACAAGCCTTCGTCGTTTTTGCAGTATTTAATCGTAAACTCACGTGTGGTCAGGCGCAAATGTTTGGCCATGCGCTGCCGATCCTCGAGAGTCAGATAAACGAGGCCGAATTCGCCGTGCGAAACGCAGCATTTTCCAGATCCTTGGCATTCAAAGCGAATGCCATCTTTCCACCAAGGTTCAGCCATTAGCGCAATCCGTTCGTGAGCATGGTCCAGCCGCAGAGTTTAAATAAAATTCGGGCTCCGACGTTACCATCCCACTCCGTGCCTTCAGCTTGCGCGACTTCGCAGAGATCAAAGCCGATGATTTGTTTGCCGGCTTCATGAAGAGTAGCAAAAAGTGTCAAAGCTTGGTCAAAACTCAGGCCTCCTGGTACCGGCGTTCCAGTATTCGGGCAAAGATCTGGCATCAAGCCGTCGATATCAAATGAGATGTAAACTTTGTGCGGCAAAAGCGCGACCATTTCATTGCAGATTTTCTGCCAGGATTCGCCGTTATTGAGCCGCCGTTTCACCAATGGATCAAAGAAAGTGTGAATGGCGCCATGCTTTTGAATGTAGTCATATTCCCCAGGAGAGAAATCGCGAATGCCAACTTGGACGAGAGCCTTTGGGCGAAAATCGCTTTCCATCACATTGTACATAATAGAGGCATGTGAATGTTTGAACCCTTGATAGGCGGTGCGTAGGTCGGCATGAGCATCAATATGCAAAATTCCGTAATCAGCCCCGTGCTTTTCGCTAATCGCTTGGATGGCACATAAGGGGGCAGAATGATCGCCGCCTATAACGCCGACGATTTTGCCTGAATTTAATAAGTCACGAGTGTGCATGTACACCCATTCGTTCACTTGCAATGACGCTTTATTGACTTCATTGAGCCCAGTGGAGTCAGTTTGGCCTTCTTCAAGGGCGGCGACTACGCGCTGAGCGACCTTTTTCATCTGATCATTCAGATTCAGAATCTCACCTGGAATTTTTTCCAAAAAATAGCCGTTTTCGTAAGCTGTAAAAGTCTCAATATCGAAAAGATCGACTTGATGGCTGGCGTGCAAAATGGCTTCAGGGCCACGCGAAGTGCCGTCGCCGTATGAAGTGGTGACCTCCCAGGGCACAGGTAAAAGGCAAAGTTTGGCATTTTCGCGTTGAAAGGGCAGGCCGAAAATTCCTGACCCTTCCGCGGCCGTGTTATTCGGATTGAAACTCATCTGGTCTCCCTAAAAAGTGCGGCGATAAACTTCGTCATATCGTAGAGCCGCCGCTTGCGCAAGGCATTATCAGGAAGCCGAATGACCGCCTGTTAAACGCTTGATTCTCTGAGCCGCTTGCCGCAAATTAAGGGGCTTCACGATTGTGCGACGTGACCTGCGAAAAAAATCGGGCATTAAAAGGGGATCTGCATGTTTTCGAATTCATTAAAGCTCGCAGCGGCGAGTGTTCTTATCATGACGTCATTGGCGGCGACAGCGGCGAGCAAAAAAGCCAACGCTAAAAAAACCGATATCGTGGTGAAGTCCCTGGGTAGTCCGAATGCCAAACGAGGCGAGACGTTTTTTGTCAATATCGGCGGCGAGCCCACAACTTTGAACCCGATCACCAGCACCGATCTTTATTCACGAAACGTGCAAGCCTATATTATGGACGGCTTGATGGAGCGCAATCAGGAAACCTACGAATGGCAACCTGAACTCGCCGAGCGCTATGAGATTTCTCCGGACGGCAAAGTGTTCACGTTTTACCTTCGCAAAGGGTTGATGTTCTCTGATGGTCACCCTTTGACTTCAGAAGATGTGAAGTTCAGCTTTGATGTCATCTTCGATCCGAAATTTCCGACGGCGTCTTTACGGCCCTATTTTGAAGGCATTGAAAAAGTCGAAGCCGTTGATCCGCTTACGGTTAAGTTCTACACCAAGACCAAGTACTTTGGAAATTTCGAAACCGCTGCCGGAATCACCGTGGTTCCGAAGCATATTTACGGTGACCCAAGTGGTGCCAAAAAGAATAAAGATATCGTTGGCTCGGGTCCGTATAAAATCGAGAAGTACAATCAAGGCGAAAACATCATTCTCACTCGCAATGACAAATACTTCGGCAAAGACCTTGAGCAATACAAGGGCCGCTACAATTTCGATAAAATCTTCATGCGCTTCATTAAAGAAGAAGATCCGGCGATTGAACGCTTGAAAAAAGGTGAGTTGGATTACGATAGTTTGTCTCCTGAAGCATTCGTGAAGAAGACTCAAGGCGAGCCCTTCGGCACGAAAGTGATCAAAGAGCAGGTCGAGAATAAAACACCAAAAGGCTTCGGTTTCATCGGCTGGAACTTCAAGCGTCCTATGTTTCAAGATCAAAAAGTCCGCATCGCACTCGCGCATTTGCTGAATCGGGATGAGATCAATAAGAAGTTTCGTTTCGGTATGTCACTGAAGGCGACAGGCCCTTGGTATCAGCAGAGCGAATATGCTGACCCGAAAGTAAAGCCGATCAACTATGATCCGAAAAAAGCCCAAGAACTTCTCAAACAAGCGGGCTGGACTGATTCTGAGAAAAAAGGCGTTTTGGATAAAGTCGTCGACGGCAAGAAAACTCCCTTTGAATTCACATTGGCTTATGCCAACAAAGATAACGAGAAGTACTACACGCTTTATCAAAACGACTTAGCCAAAGTCGGCATCAAAATGAACTTGAAGTATTTTGAGTGGAACGCCTTCATTAAAATGCTTGATGATCAAAACTTCGATGCAATCACTCTTGGTTGGGGTGGTGGCTCGGTGGATCTCGATCCCAAACAAATCTGGCACTCGGCCAGCGCTGAAAAAGGCGGCTCAAATTTCATCAGCTATAAAAATCCAGAGGTGGATAAGCTGATCGATCAGGCCCGCGAAGAAATGGATAAAAAGAAGCGCATTCCAATGCTTCGTAAAGTCTATAGCACCATTGCCGAAGATGCTCCGTATGTCTTCATGTTCAATGAAAAATACGTGCTTTATGCGCACAGTAAGCGCATTAAACAGGTGAAGCCGACATTCAATTACTCAATCGGCACCGAATACTGGTGGATCGAAAACCAGTAGGCAGGACAGCGATGGCGACTTATATCCTCAGGCGACTCTTGTTGATTATCCCGACGCTGTTCGGGATTACACTGGTGTGCTTTGTCATTATCAATCTCGCTCCCGGCGGACCCATTGAACAGCGGCTGCAACAGCTGCGCTTTGGTGGTGCGATGGCTGGTTCAACAGGAGCTTCTGGTGGCATTAGCACGCGTGGTGATACGGGCGTTCCATCGGAGGTGATTGAAGCCTTAAAAAAACAGTATGGCTTTGATAAACCGCTAGTCGTTCGCTATGGCATTTGGCTGAAGAATATTGTGACTCTAAATTTTGGCGAAAGCTTCAAGTATGAGGAGCCCGTCGTTGATCTGATTTCAAGTAAATTTCCAGTTTCTTTGATGTTCGGTCTCACGTCTCTGGTTCTCGTGTATTTGATTTCAATTCCGATTGGTGTTTATCAAGCTGTGCGCAACGGTGATACGTTTGATATTCTCAGCGGGGTCACGCTCTTTGTTTTGTATGCTGTCCCTCCTTTGATTCTCGGAATTTTGCTACTCGTCTTTGTCGCCGGAAAGTTAAATTGGTTTCCGCTTGGTGGCATCCATAGCGACAATTATGATTCGCTCACCTCCTGGCAGAAAATACTCGATACGGCCCATCACTTCGTTCTGCCGTTGATTTGTTATATGATCAATAGCTTCACCGGATTGACGGTTTTGATGAAGGGCACGATGCTCGACGTGATTAAACTCGATTATATCCGCACAGCCCGAGCGAAAGGTTTGCCCGAACGAACGGTTTACCTGAAACATGCTTTGCGAAATGCTCTGATTCCAATTATCACGGGTATGAGCGGCATTCTTACGGTTTTCTTTGCGGGCTCGATCATTATTGAAAGTATTTTTTCAATCGATGGCATGGGACTTTTGCAATACACGGCACTTTTGTCGCGTGATTACAATGTTCTGATGGCCTTGATACTGTTTCAAAGTGCCTTGTTCTTGCTCGGACGCCTATTGACCGATTTGCTCTATGTTGCCGTTGATCCAAGGATTGATTTCGCATGATCAAACGGTTCATCAAAAACGAATTATCGCTCAAACGTTACCGCAGCTTTGTCAGCCATCGCCGCGCTGTTGTTTCATTTTGGATTCTGGTTATCTTAACTTTGATGAGTGCAGGCGGAGAGTTCATCGCCAATAGCAAACCCATCTTGCTGAAATTTCATGGCTCGTACTACACGCCGGTTTTAAACTACTACCATCCGTCAGTATTTGGCAGCTCCGAAGGTGCCGTGACGGATTTCCGGAAGCTCGAACTCGGTGCGAATGATTGGGCTCTGTGGCCGCCGTCGCGATTCGATCCATTTGAATCCGATGCTGATCAGCCTGAGGCCTTGAATGCCCCTTCGCATGCGCATTGGATGGGCACAGACGATGGCGGGCGCGATGTATTTGCGCGCTTACTATATGGTTATCGCTACTCGATGGGCTATGCTGTCAGCACTTGGATTTTTGCTTCGATTATCGGCGTCGTCATGGGTGCGATTATGGGATTTTTCGGCGGCTGGGTCGATTTGCTCTCACAACGTTGGATTGAAGTGTGGGAGTCTTTGCCGGTTTTCTTGCTTTTGATGATCATGCGCCAATCATTTAATGCTGGTTTAGTGCTGCTCGTTCTTTTGTCGGCGATTTTTGGTTGGACGACGACGGCAGCCTATACGCGTGCGGAATTTTTGAAACTCCGCCGTCGTGAGTTCGTTGAAGCGGCGCGAGCTCTGGGTGCTAATAAACGTAAAATTATTTTTAATCATCTGCTACCGAACTCGCTGACTCCGTTTATTATGACTTCGTCGTTTGTGGTTTCTGGCTATATTGTGGGGCTGGCGAATCTTGATTACTTAGGCTTCGGACTGCAAGCGCCGACGCCGAGTTGGGGTGAGCTTTTGAACCAAGCACAGAAGAATTTTCAGATGGCGTGGTGGCTGGCGCTGTTTCCGTCTCTGGCATTGTTTGTGGTTCTAATCTGCATGAACTACGTCGGTGAAGGTGTGCGCGAAGCTTTGGATCCGCGCAAATCTTAGCCGACTCCTTCAATACCCGAAAATCGCTGCGGTCGCCGCATTTTGCTGGTAGCGGCCATGGTCGATGACGAAAGTTTGCGAGTAAATTCGATTTTTGATTGACGCCACCCACGATCAAGACCCGATAACCGAGCTGTTCGTAGGTGCGTTTCGCGTGCCGTTCGAGGGCAGTCATCGAGTCTTCCAGTGTGTCAAAGTCACCGCCTGAAACCAGAACAGCAACCTTTTCTTGAGCCGAGCTCGAGAGCGCGAAAAATAGAATGAAGAGAACGCAAAACCCTTTGGGTATTGCTTAAAGTTTATCGGTGAGCGGCAAGGGCTACAGGGGTAGCCCGACGTCGGTCTTGTCGATTATTCTGGATCTTCGAGGTAAGTGTAGCCCGAAAGGCCTTCTTCGTAATGACGAAGCAGAAGGCGAGCCTCGTTTTTCGAGATCGTTCCGCGCATGATGCTCTCTTCGCTGGCTTTTCGGATTGATTCGATTAGCTCAGGGCGCTGGTACTGCACATAGCTCAGGACCTCAGTCACCGTATCACCTTCCACCACGTGATCGACCGTGTAGCCGGCGTTGGTGACGGTGATATGCACGGCATCGGTGTCACCAAAGAGATTGTGTAAATCACCGAGAATCTCTTGGTAAGCGCCGACCAGGAACACACCCATGTAATAATCATCGGTGTAGTTGAGCTCATGCACTTCAAGTGCGGTCTTTTTCACTTTGTTTGACTGGCTGGCATTCACATCAATGAACTGACCAATTTTTCCGTCGGAGTCACAGGTCAAATCCACCAACACGGCTTTTCGAGCGGGCTCTTCAGTTAAGCGATGAATCGGCAAAACTGGAAACAGCTGACCAACTGCCCACGAGTCTGGCATTGATTGGAACACTGAGAAGTTGCAAAAGTAGGTGTCAGACAGAAGTTCTTGCAGCGACTTAGCTAAATCTTCGAGGTCGGCGACGTTTCGAGCGATCACACTCATGCGAGTCACGATCACCCAAAACAGATTCTCAGCTTTTGCACGTTGTGGCAGGCTTAAAACGCCAAAGGTGAAAAGCTGCAGAATGGTTTCTTTGATGTGCATGATATCGTGGTAATACTCGAGAATATTGTTCTCATTCAAAAGTTGAGCAATTTCAGCCAGGTCATGAATGATCCGGTGATCTTCTTTGATCGTCGGATGAGTGATTTCTTTTTTCATCACTTCGTTCACGCCCAAGACGTTGAAAATCAGAACTGAGTGATGGGCCACGAGAGCGCGGCCTGCTTCCGTGACGATATCGGGATGCGTAACACCACGCTCATCACAAACGCTTTGTACGATTGAAACGACGTCGTTGGCGTATTCCTGTTCGGAATAGTTTGTAGAGCTGTCACTTTGTCCTGAACCATCGTAATCCACACCCAAACCACCACCGACATCGATGTACTTCAGGCGTGCGCCCATTTGGTAGAGTTCAGTGTAAAAGCGCGTACCTTCTTTCAAAGAGCCCTTCACACATGAAATGGACGGAATTTGCGAACCGATGTGAAAATGCAGAAGCTCAACTGACTCCAGCATGTTTTCACGTTTGAGAATTTCCACGCACTCAACGATTTCCATCGGAGTCAGGCCGAATTTTGAACGATCACCTGAGGAATCAACCCAGCGGCCTGCACCTTTGGTGTGAAGCTTGGCGCGAAAACCGATTTTCGGCTGAGTATTGAATTTTTTCGAAGCTTCAATAATCATACTGAGCTCAACCATTCGATCAACGACGATGATGGTGTTGCGGCCCAGTTTTTGCGACAGGATCGCTGTCTCGATGTATTCCGTATCCTTAAAGCCATTGCAGATGATCAACGCGTTCGGCGTGTGCATCATGGCTAAAACCACAAGTAGCTCAGGTTTAGAGCCGCACTCAAGGCCGAGGCGGTTGAACTGGCCGAATTTCACCAATTCTTCGACAAGGTGCCGTTGTTGGTTCACCTTAATCGGGTAAACGCCGCGGTAGTTGCCTTTGTAATTGCACTCATCAATGGCTTTGCCGAAGCAACGGCTTAAGAGTTCGATGCGCGATTTAGTAATATCAGGAAAGCGAATCAGCATCGGTACACGAATGCCGCGCTCTTTTAAATCAAGAGCGAGTTCGAGGAGATCAATTTGTGGGCCTTTCGGGCCTTGCGGGGTCACAGAAACGTGGCCAAGGGCATTGACGTCGAAGTAGTTCGCACCCCAATGAGTGATGCCATAAAGCTCTTTGCTTTTTTCGATCGACCAATTGGGCGTGGTTTTGACTCCATGTAAATCTGCCGGAGGGCGCGGATTGGTCAGGCTTTCATTTAAAACATTACCTTTAGCTTCGTTAACAGGTACTTCCATCCGCCTCGCCTATTTTACCATCAAGTTTAAAATTCGACCTTCTTTATAAATCACTTTTGCAAAAGGCTTGCCACCAACAGCATTTTCAATCGTCGCGATTTTCATCGCGGCGGCGACTGCATCGGCCTCAGAAGCATCTTTTGCGATGTCGATGGTGCCGCGGGATTTGCCATTTACTTGGACACCTATAGTCACCACTGAATCCACTGTCAAATCAGAATCATACTTCGGCCACGGAGCCGTACAAACCAAACCATCACAAGCAAGCTTTTGCCAGATTTCTTCGCTTAAATGGGGGGCAAAAGGTGCCAAAACCTGAACGAGATTCTTCACCAGGGTTTTAGGGCGAATTCCGGCCCGATAAGTCTCATTGACCAAGATCATCATAGCACTGATCGCGGTGTTGAAACTGAGTGAATCGATATCTTCCTCGACCTTTTTAATCGTCTTGTGCATCAGGCGATTGAGTTCTTCCGGAATTTCAACATCTTGCGTGTGGGCTATGCCTTCTTCATTCACCGCCAAACGCCACACTCGATCCAAAAAGCGCTGCACTCCATCGATCCCATTTTCATTCCAGGGCTTTTCGCGATCCATTGGGCCCAAGAACAAAATATACATACGAAGCGCATCTGCGCCAAAGCGCTCGCGCACTTCATCAGGATTGACGCCATTGCCACGGGATTTCGACATCTTCTCGCCGTCGCTGCCAAGAATCATTCCCTGATGCGCCAGGCGCTGAAAGGGCTCATCATGACTCACTAGTCCGGCATCGAATAAAACTTTTTGCCAAAAACGGGAGTAGAGCAAATGGCCAACGGTGTGCTCAGCTCCGCCACAATAGAGATCAACTGGCATCCAGTACTTCTGCTTTTCAAAATCAAAAGCGGCACTGTCATTGCTCGGATCCGTGTAACGTAAGAAATACCAGCTTGAGCCCGCCGAGCCAGCCATGGTGTCGGTCATACGTGTGCCGACCTCACCAGTCTCGGGATCTGTGTAGCGAACCCAATCTTCATTGCGCGCGAGCGGCGGTTCACCTTTTTCAGAAGGCTCATAATCAGCCACGGCCGGCAGAAAAACCGGCAATTCATTGACCGGAAGAGCTTTCAAGCCACGATTCGGAAAGCTCACGACCGGAAACGGCTCGCCCCAATATCGCTGTCGACTTAAAAGCCAATCACGTAATTTATATTGGGTCGTGCGCTCACCCAAACCGCGTTTTTCGATCTCAATCAGCATTTTTTCAACGGCTGGTTCTTTCATGAGACCATTGAGAAAGTCAGAATGGCAAAGTAAGCCGTCGCCTTCAAAAGGCAATTCTTGTTCGCTCTCAAGCACTCGTTTGACCGGCAAATTGAATTTTTGCGCAAATTCGAAGTCGCGCACGTCATGACCAGGTACCGCCATGATCGCGCCACTGCCGTATTCCATTAAAACGTAGTCGGCGACCCAAATGGGAATCAACTGCGCCGTGAAGGGATGAATCGCATACGCTCCAGTAAACATGCCGGTCTTTTCCGTATTGGCTTTTCGATCAACTTCACTTTTTCGCGCTGCCTGATCGAGATAGGCCTGCACACGCGTCTGACCTTCTGCCGGAGTGATGGTTTTTAAAAGTGGGTGCTCCGGCGAGACGACCATGAAGGTTACGCCAAACAATGTATCTGGGCGAGTGGTGAAGATCTCAAGCTGATGCGGTTGATCTTGAATTTTAAAAAGGACATTGGCGCCTGAACTTTTGCCGATCCAATTTCTTTGCGCTTCTTTGGTGCGCGTCGGCCAATCGACTTTATCCAAATCATTGAGCAAGCGTTCGGCATAAGCGGTAATTTTTAACATCCATTGCTTCATCGGTAAGCGCATGACGGGATGGCTGCCGCGCTCAGATTTGCCATCAACAACTTCTTCATTAGCTAAAACCGTGCGCAAAGCTGGGCACCAGTTCACTGGAACTTCTTTTTGGTAGGCGAGCCCTTTTTCAAACAGTTTCGTGAAAATAAATTGCGTCCATTTGTAGTACGAAGGAGCGCATGTCGAGACTTCTCGCGTCCAGTCAAAGCTAAAACCAAAGGCCTTCAATTGGCGGCGAAAATTTTCAATCGCCTGTTCAGTCGTTTGGGCCGGATGTACGCCGGTTTGAATGGCATATTGCTCGGCGGGCAGGCCAAATGCATCGTAGCCCATCGGATGCAGGACATTGAATCCTTTGGCTCGCTTAAATCGCGCCACAACATCCGTCGGCGAGTACGAGGCCATGTGACCCATATGCAGTCCAGTTCCTGACGGATATGGAAACATATCAAGGGCATAAAACTTGGGTTTTAATGAAACGTCTTCGGCTTTGAACGCCTGATTTTTGTCCCAGATTTTTTGCCAGCGTGCTTCAATTTCTGAATGATTATATGACATGACGGCATCCTACCAAGACAGCGCCGGAGATGCTACCCGAAAGTCGAGTCGGCCGAGGTGGAAATTGAGATTTTTTTCGATTTTGAATCAGACTGGCCTCATCATTCCCGGCTTGATTGGTTACACTGAAGACCAATGGATAAAGAGCGCATGATCCTCATCGTTGATGATGATCTCGACAATTTACGTCTCATGAAAATGACTCTCGAATTCGAGGGCTATCAGACACGTCAGGCGACCAGCGGCGAAGAGGCCCTCGCGGTTTTGGCCGTACTGAAGCCTGATATGGTTTTATTAGATGTGAACATGCCGGGCATCAGTGGTCTTGAGGTTCTCGAGAAAATTCGCCAGAGCCTGCACTATATTTCCGTGATTATGGTCAGTGCGCGCTCTGAGAAAAAAGATGTAATCACCGGACTCGACGGCGGGGCCGATGATTATATTTGCAAACCCTTTGATCCTTTAGAAATGCTGGCTCGAGTGCGGGCGCAACTGCGCATCAAGACTTTGCATGACCGCCTCAATGACGTGAATGAAAAGCTCCAGCAGCTCGTTGATATCGATGATTTGACCGAGCTCTTTAATATGCGTTCAATTTACCAAAAAATTGAAGGTGAAATCGGCCGCTCCAGGCGGCACAACCGGCATATTGGCGTGGTCATGATGGATATGGATGATTTTAAACGGGTCAATGACGGCAACGACCATTTGTTTGGCAGCTATGTGCTTTCAGATGTCGGCCGCATTATTCGTGAGACCATGCGCCAGGGAGACTTTGCCGCCCGTTACGGGGGCGACGAATTTTTAATCGTTTTAACAGACACGAATATCGAAGGAACCACCCGATTTTCGGAACGGTTGCGTTCGCGCATCGGCAATCAGGTTTTTCAAAATAAAAATCAATCCATTCGTTTAACTGCAAGCATGGGCTTTGCGCTGCTCGATCCATCACTCATGGAAATCGATGCGCGCAGTCTGGTTCGCTGTGCCGACAATGCCCTCTACGAGTCCAAACGTACTGGAAAAAATTGCGTGAGATCTTATGATATGGGCGCTTTTCAAAAGTCCAAAGCCGCGGGCTGAGAAAGCCAATTGAGTCTTTACATCGCCGGGTCTTCGGACTAGCTTTGTAGACGTGAGTACCTTGAAAATTCCTAATAATGAAATCCGTCAAACCCGCCGCGCCTCCTATATTTCGTTTGCCGTTGGGATTTGTTTGTTGGCGCTTAAGTTTTGGGCTTTTCGGGTCACGGGTTCGCAAGCGGTTTTTTCCGACGCTATGGAAAGCATTATCAATGTGGTGGCGGCTGGACTCGCGATTATCGTGATCATGATCGCCGCCAAACCGGCGGACCAAGATCATCCCTATGGACATGGAAAAATCGAATTTTTTTCGGCGGCATTTGAAGGCGGAATGATCGCGTTTGCCTCGGTTTTTATTTTTGTTGAGGCCATTCATTCCTTTATCAAGGGCGAGAGTTTACAAGAGGTCAGCTTCGGGATCGTCGTGGTATTTGCAGCCGGTCTGGTCAATTTACTTCTCGGACTGTTTTTGATTTTCATCGGCAAGCGCTCGCAATCAATTGCATTGGTCGCCAGTGGCCAACATGTGCTCTCCGATTTTTGGACCAGCGCCGGTGTGACGCTTGGTCTACTGCTGGTGCATTTCACTGGGTTGATGTGGATTGACTCGGTCGTTGCCTTATTAGTCGGCTCACTGCTGGCATACACCGGAATCAAACTCGCGCGACGTTCGGTCGGCGGACTTCTCGATGAAGAAGATAGTGAAGTGGTTCGTGAACTGATGATGATCATTGAGCTCAGTCGCCCCGCAGGGATTATTCAGGTGCACCATCTCCGTGTGATCCGCTCAGGCCGATATCATCATATCGACGCACACGCCGTTATTCCGGAGTTTTGGGATGTTGCCGAAGCGCATGCGCACACAGAGAACTTTGAAGCGCAAATTATGTCAAAATATCCCTATCAAGGTGAGCTGCATTTGCACGTTGATCCATGCCGACGGGCTTATTGCCGAGAGTGCGATTTTGAAAACTGCCCGATTCGAGCTGAGGCTTTTGTCAGCAGACGAACACTGTCACTGAAAGAGCTCACTGATCCCGAAGAGCCAATTCAGTTTTTGACCTGAACGTCTGACCTGAACGTCTGACCTGAACGACGGTGCAAGAATTTCCACCGAATCACGTGTTCCATTGTTACTTCCTAATTCGTCGTTCCACCGCGAAACATAAAAAATGCTGCGGCCATCAAACAAAGCCCGGCCCATAAAAAATCCAAACGCAGCGATTGGCGCATATAAAACACCGCAAATCCGGCAAACACGATCATCGTGATCATTTCTTGGATGACCTTGAGCTGCGGCAATGAAATCGATTGAATACCGGTGCGATTGGCCGGTACTTGCAAGCAATATTCAAAGAAAGCAATTCCCCAGCTCACCAGGATGGCTACGTAAACCCCAATGTTGCATAAACTTTCGGTCGGAACCGCTGTCGCTTGCTCCAGAAGCCCGAATCTGACGACTTGCTCAGAAAATCTCGACTCAACGTACGGTGTACGTACGCCTCGTCCAGATTTTCCTGCGCGAGCCGCCACCTTCGGGCTTCTGAAGCATTCCGACTCGAAAGTTTATGCAACATTGGGGTAAAGTGGCTTGCCTCTGAGATTCTTCAAATGCCCATACCAGGCAAAGGTCATAAAGACATTTGAAAGCAGTAAGAGGCCAATCTTTTTAAACATTTCAATAACCTCCGGCAGCGCCCTCTCCACGAGCATCAAAAGCACCTTCGAGAAGATGCGAATCAGAAAGATAAACGCCGTAAACTTTGCCGGTCGTAGAGGCTTCTTCGATCACATGGCCTTTACTTTTGAGACCATCTAGAGTTTCTGGTGCAAAGCGGGTCGCATCGACATAGAGAATGTCGGGCAAAAACTGATGATGAATCCGGGGTGCTTGAATGGCCTGATCGATATCAAGTCCCTGTTGAAGACTGCGGTAGAGCACTTGAAGCACGGCTGAGATAATCCGCGGCCCACCGGGTGCACCCAAAGATAAAACCGTGCGGCCGTCTTTTTCAACAATGGTCGGACTCATGGAACTGATCGGCCGTTTTCCTGGAGCGACACTATTGCTCTGGCCTTGAATCAGTCCAAATTGATTGGCTTCTCCGGGGCGAGTGGTGAAATCATCCATTTCATTATTCATGACGATGCCAAATTTATCACTCACAATGCCTGAACCGTAGGACCCATTGAGGGTCACTGTCATCGCAACGGTGTTGCCTTTGTCATCCATAACTGAAAAATGCGTTGTTTGGAGAGACTCAACGGTGACATTTTTCATGGATTCAACTGCGACACTTTTGCCAGATGAGATTTTCGAGGCAAGAGTTTTTAAATAAGAATCACTGGTGAGTTGTTTGATCGGATTCGGGCCAAAATCAGGATCACCGAGGAGGCTTCGCCCCCGAAAGGCCAATTTTTCGATTTCAGCGAGAGTGTGGAGCTCATCAACTGAGAGGTATTTTTTAGAGGGCAGACTCACATCCTGCGCGAGCTTCAACGCAGACATGATCACGACTCCACCGCTGCTGGGTGGAGGCATCAAATAAATTTTATACCCGTTGAACTCAGTGGTCAGCGGCTCAAGCCAGCGAACTTTGTAGGATTTCAGATCATCGAGGGACAGAACACCGCCGGCCGCGTGCACGGTTTCGACCATATCTTGTGCCGCAAGCCCTTGATAAAATGGCACGATCCCGCGATTGCTCATCTCCTTGAGAAGTTTTGCTAGTTCGGGCTGTTTCATTATGTCGCCCGGCTTATAGGAGTGTTCGCGGTCGATGAGAAAATACTTTTTTCCCGCTTCATTAAAACGTGCCGCGGTTTTCTGAGTGTTTTGTGCCCACTCGCCGCTCACTTGATGGCCTTTGCTGGCAAGTTCAATGGGTTTTAAAAATAACTCACTCCAATGCAGTTTGCCGTATTTCTGATGAAGCGCCCACAATCCAGCTGGAATCCCGGGCACACCAATCGCAAACGGGCCATCGGTTGAGGCGGTTTTTGCCTTCTCCAGGTAAAAATCTGCACTCGTCGCTTTAGGAGCCGTTTCTCGAAAGTCGAGAGCTTGAACAGTCCCATTGATCTTAATGAGAGCAAAACCTCCGCCGCCGAGTGCGCCATAGTAGGGATGGGTCACGGCAAGACTGAGTGCTACACCCACCGCCACATCAACGACGTTGCCACCTCGTTTAGAAATACCGGTGCCCACTGAAATCGCTTCGGGCGAGGGGCCGGCAATCATTAGTTTTTGCCCTTGTGCCGGGATCGCAACGGCTTGAGTTAACCCCATCAGGCCTGCGGTTAGCATCAGCAAACATAGGTAAACAGGATGGTTTTTCACTTGAGCCCCCTTTTCACCTATGAAACGCGAATCACTGCCTCTCGGCAACTCAAAACTGTGCGACACCTTGGAATTTTGCCATGCTGGCATCTCGATCACCTAAGAAATAGCCGGTCTTCTTGCTCAGCAGAAGCGAAGCTGCTATCAAAGCAGCATGCCAAATACTGCCACTGCTCTAAATCTTGCGAAATCCCATATCGCTTTAACGCGAAATTTACCCTGTCCGAATATGTATGTTTCTATGATGGAAGGCGAATTCAGGGACTGGGCTTTTAATGAGGAGCGTGCGCCGCTTTTTCGTGGTAAATGGCGTGATGAAGTTTTTAAGAAAACTTCGGATCAGCCACTTGATCTTGAAATCGGCACAGGCAACGGCTTTTACTTTGCACATCATGCTCAGACTTATCCACAACGAAGTCTCGTGGGAATTGAGCTGAAGTATAAACCATTGGTGCAATCGATTCGGCGCGCTCTTCGGTTCGGGTGTGAAAACGCTCGCATCATGCGTTACGATGCTTTTGATATTGAACATTTGTTTACCAAAAATGAACTCAATAATGTGTACGTGCACTTTCCTGATCCTTGGGAAAAAAAGCGGCATTGGAAAAATCGCCTGATTTCAGAACGGTTTTTAGAAGTCGCATTTTCATTGCAGCGTGAAGGTTCGTTTTTGGAGTTCAAAACTGATTCCATGGACTATTTTGATTGGGCAATGCCGATCATTGAAAAAAGTCAGTATAGAATTGAGCGGCATACCAGAGATTTGCATCAGTCTGAATGGAAAAGCGAAAATTTCATCACGCAATTCGAGAGCCTCTTTCTCAGACAGAAGCTCCCGATCTATTACACTCTTTTACGCCGTCAGTGACAGGCCTGGACAAAACGTGCCGGCCCCACCACGACGGGCGCTGGATTCTGCCAGCTTTGTAACCAGGGAGACCAACTGAACTCAGTTGCAAGCGCATCAGCTGGGAGCAAGGTTTCAGCAACTGTAAATTCTTTTCCGCCAAATTCGGGAGAGAGTTCGGCACGCAAAACAGGAATTGATTTTGCCAGGCGAAATTGCAAACCAATCAAGTTTTCTGTGAAAGTAACGCCAGAGTCAGGACTGGGCTGGCTGACCGTCGAGTTGCAGTCGATATTCAATGATGTCCGTGCGGTAACAGTGACCTGCCCTTGCGCTGGAACTTCAAACAAAATCAATTCGTTGGTCATTCTTTCGCTTTCAGCACCTTTTATGTCGAAATTCAGAGGCGATTTAATCTCATGTTCAAAGTGCCCAAAATGATCATCGCTACCAAGATCAACGGCCCGGACTACCACTTGGTTTTGTGGATCTTTCGGAATGGCCACCATGATACGAAACGGATGGGGATTCGCAATGTTATAACTAAATATCGCCTGATCTTTAATGGGAAGGCTCTGAAAGCCTTTAAATTCGGTCACAGTAGAAATTTTAAGAGGCGCGAGATGGTACGCAATCGGAAAGGTCGCACTGACCAAGCGGATGGCGGAGTTGGTGGCATCTGCGATAAAACGACAATTCTGGTGCGGATTGGTTTCTCGTGGATTGACGCTTGACTCGATTGGGGCGGGCGCGATCGGGCCCTCAAGGATTTCTTGCAAATTAATTTTGCCGAGGTCATTGATCGGGCGTTCTGAACGGAAATAGTCACACTTCAAATAAAGCTGGCCACTACCAGTCTGTTGTGAGTGAGCCAAGGCATCTGCAAGTGAATCTTGAGTCAGTGACTGAATGGATTTGAGTTGATGATCTGCTAAGCTCAGGCCTTGTTCTTTTGCAAGGTGAGTCAGCTGGACACCCTCTATTTTTGCGCTGTTTTGATCTTTAGTGTTCGTGACTGTATCAAATTCAAACTTACAAATGACATTATCGGTTTTTTCAAAAAAGAACTCTCGTGGTACCAGACGGGTGAGCTGCAGCTCCGTTTGATTGTGTAACGTCAGAGTCTGCTGGTAGGTTTGCTCTGCCGACATACAATCGCTTTTAATGGTGATATCGAAAAACTTCTCATCTGTCTGATAGGGCTTCAGTTCTGGGAAAAAAAGTGTCGAATCAATCGTCAGAGGGTTTTTATTTATTTCTAAAAAACCGATTATGCCATCGCTTGTCCGGACCGATGGAAATCCGGGATGAAATTCTCTTTTTACTACGCCCGGCGCAGACTGAGTGACAGGCGTGCCGCTAGATCCGCCGCTGTCGTTGCTGTCCGAAGAACAAGATGTGAGTCCGAAAAGCGGAAATAAAACAGAAATTAAAATGAGTAAAACACGTAATTGCATACAATCTCCCCTGTTGCCGGGGGATATTGCAAATGTAAGACCAAAAAAATTACCAATACGTCGCGTGGACCCTAATGTCGCCAAAAACCAAGGTTTGGCAGGAGATCCGCTCATCAGGAGGGATGTTCCGGTCTTCCCTGAGATCTTGTTCGAGGTCAGTTTCAACAGAGAGGTTTTCGGCCCCTTCAATAATCTTTAGGCGGCATTTGACACAGACGCCGTCGCCGCCACACGAACTTGCAACAGGAATTTCGTTTTGTCGCAAAACCTGCATTAAGTTAGCGCCGACTGGCACCTCAAGGGGCGCCCGATCTTTTAAAAAACGGATGACTGGCATGGATTCATTCTACCACAGCAACCAGGCAGAATTGAATAGGCCCAAAGGTACGGACGTGCTAAATACGCCTCATGGAAACGTCTGAGAAAATCGTGGTTTTTGGCGCCAGCCGCGGCCTTGGGGCGGCGGTCGTTTCATTATTGCAAAAACAGGAGCTTTTGCTGGTCTCGCGAAAGCCTCCAGTGGCGTTAGGTGCCCGTTCTCAATTTGCGCAATTTAACTTGGCCAATGTCACTGAGCAAACCGCCTGCGTTAAAGCGGTTCGGCAGTTTGCGCCGATGCGCCTCATTTATAGTGTGGCGGGAGGGCCATTTGGCTCCTTTGGCAGCAAGGCTTGGAAAGATCATGAGTGGGCGTGGGAAGTGAGTTTTCGCTTTCCGGCGCGATTGCTTCATGAGGTCCTGGCTGCCCCCATACCGAGCCTCAGGCAGGTGGTTTTCGTCGGTTCACAAATTGCCGAAGCGCAAGCTGATCCGTTTGCCGCAAGTTACGCTGCCGCGAAACATGCTCTTAAGGGCCTGGTCACCTCGGTCCAAGGTGAAAAGCCCGCGCTGGATGTGCGCCTGTTCAGCCCTGGTTATATGGATACTGAGTTATTACCGAAGAATGCTTGGCCGCGTCAGTCTCCGGGGTTGGTGCAAGACCCCGGT
This sequence comes from Bdellovibrionales bacterium, assembly GCA_043785085.1. Classification (GTDB taxonomy): domain Bacteria; phylum Bdellovibrionota; class Bdellovibrionia; order Bdellovibrionales; family JAMPXM01; genus JAYVXN01. The sequence goes on from JAYVXN010000303.1 coordinate 37,612, forward strand.
GCGGTGGCGCGCCAACTCCTGGAATTTATCAATATTGCGCCTGTATCCTGATGTTTTTGCCTCGAACATGTTTTGAATTTTCCAGGCAGCTTCGCTAAAGTGGTCCTTTCGTTGAATCGATCTGACGCAAATTTCAGGTGCGCGAGCGGCAAACCGTCGCGGCAGATGAATGAGGCGAACTTTTAAGAAGGACACCATGGCAGAGCAAAAAGTCGAAAAAGTTATTATTATAGGATCAGGTCCCGCAGGCTTAACCGCCGCTGTCTATACGGCGCGCGCTTTACTGAATCCATTGATGATTGAAGGCGAAGAACCTGGCGGTCAGTTAATGATCACCACAGACGTTGAAAATTATCCGGGATTTTCAGAAGGCGTGACAGGTCCTGAACTCATGGATGATATGCGCAAACAAGCCGCTCGATTTGGAACGCGTTTTATCACTCGAAATGTCACAAAAGTTGAATTTTCTGGCCATCCCTTTAAAGTTTGGGTGGGCAATGATTTGCATTTAGCTAGCTCGGTCATAATTTCAACTGGTGCGAGTGCCAAGTATTTGGGTCTTCCTTCAGAAAAAGCTTTTTACAATAAAGGCGTCTCGGCCTGTGCAACCTGTGATGGCGCATTCTTTAAAAATGTTGAAGTCGCTGTCGCTGGTGGCGGTGATACCGCCATGGAAGAGGCGACATTTTTGACCCGTTTTGCTTCAAAAGTTTACATCATCCATCGCCGCGATACCTTTCGTGCCTCGAAGTTCATGGTCGATAAGGCGCTTAAAAATCCGAAGATTGAACCCCTTTGGGACACCGTCGTTGAGGAAATCGTCGGAGATAAATTTGTCACAGGTTTGAAGCTGAAAAATCTAAAAACCGGTCAGGTCACCGAAAAGCCAATCGGCGGCCTTTTCGTTGCCATTGGCCACAAACCCAATACAGAATTATTTCGTGGGATTTTAGAGCTCGATGAGACCGGCTACATCATCACCCGGTCGCACTCGAGTTATACCAGCATCGCCGGAGTATTTGCGGCGGGTGATGTGCAAGATCACGTGTATCGGCAAGCGATCACCGCCGCTGGAACCGGCTGCATGGCTGCCATCGATGCGGAACGATGGCTTGAGGATCAGGGCGAGTAGCTGAGCGAATAACTGAGCGAATAGCTGAGCGAATAGCTGAGCGAATAACTGAGCGAATAACTGAGCGAATAACAGAGCGAATAACAATTCGGGAGACAGGGAATGGCGAAATTCCGGATCAACACCAAGGATTTGGTTAAAAAAATCGAAAAGCTCACCAAGGAGCGCATTGCTCAACAAGGTGTCGTCGATTTAAAACAATATCGAGATATGCGCCAAGCGCAAAATCCGAAAACCATTCTAGTGATTGAAGATGACGAAACCATGCGCAATGCCCTGAAGCGCATTTTTGAATCAGATGGATTTCAAGTCAGGTCAGCCGCCGATGGTACGCAGCTTTCAGTTGTTCTCGATGACAATCCGATTGATCTGATTATTCTCGATGTTGGCTTACCATGGATCAACGGTCTTGAGCTCGCTAAGCTTTTGAAGGAAAATGAAGATCTGAAGTTTATTCCGCTGATTTTTGTCAGCGGTAAAGCGAGTGAATTTGATATTAAGCGGGGCTTCGATGCCGGAGCTGACGACTACATCACGAAGCCTTTTGAAGTGGAGGCGATTAAAAAGACTGTCCATACTTTGCTCAAATTGGGAAAATAAAGGAACTTTATGCTTCATCTTTTTTTAATAGCATGTTTATCGGTGAGTCAGGCAACTGAGACTTTTACCAGCAAATCCGACGAAGCCGACGCTAAATCAGCCGGTGTTCACAAAATTCAGTTTGTTTTAGGCGGCCAGGGTGAAGTGGTCAATGGCCCCGTGAATGAGGCTTCCATTCGCGACTCGTTTCAAAAGCATATGCTTGAACATTACAAGTGCTACGCGAAAAATTATGGTCCGGATGCCGAAGTTACTGGCCGCAATGTTTTGAAGTTCCGGCTCACCTCGACTTCGCCAATGTACAATCCGCAAAATGAAAATTCTCAACCCTATGATTTGCAGATTGAGTCAGAAGGTTTGATCTCAGATGGGTTTCAAAGTTGTCTTAATAAGGTTTGGCGGGCGGTCTTGTTTGCGATTCCCGCTCCAGGTTTAGATACGACCGTAAAGATGCCGATTGAGGCGAAGCTGCGAGTTTCACCCACAGCAACGCCGGCCAGGTAATTAAGCGCGAATGCAGGCAGTTTCGTGAGCCGGGCGAGTTTCACGCAAGGACGGGCAAGTCGCCTTGCACTCATCAATCATATCCGGGCAGCGCGGGTTGAAATAACATCCCGGCGGCGGATTGATCGGACTCGGCACATCACCACGCAAAATAATCCGCTGCTCTTTACCCCGCGGATCCGGAACCGGAATTGCCGATAAAAGTGCACGCGTATAGGGGTGTGACGGATGCCGATAAAGCTCTTCCGCTTCAGCGACTTCAACGACTTTTCCGAGATACATCACAGCCACACGATTCGAGATATGCTCAACCACTTTCAAATCATGCGCGATGAAGAGGTAAGTGAGGCCAAAGCGTTGCTGCAAGTCCATCAAAAGATTGATGACCTGAGCCTGAATCGAAACGTCGAGTGCTGAAACCGGCTCATCACAAACGATGAACTTTGGATCAACGGCTAGAGCGCGGGCAATGCCGATGCGCTGACGTTGACCGCCCGAAAATTCATGCGGATAGCGATTGATATGCTCAGGACGCAATCCCACGAGTTCAAGGAGTTGCTTGACGC
>JAYVXN010000304.1:0-5026 GCA_043785085.1 Bdellovibrionales bacterium
GGTCGGCCATAGACGTCAAACTTCATTTTCGCGTTGTTGGCCAATTCGTTAATCAGCAGTTTTTTAGTTTCTTCGATGTATTTCTCGCGCTCTTTTTTCTTTTTGGCGACACTTTGCACGAGCGCATAGTAGGCTTCGGGTTTATTGTAACGAAAGCTGAGATCTTCAAGTTCAATTTTCAGCGACATGATACCCAGGCGGCCCGCAAGAGGCGCATAGATATCCAAAGTCTCTTGAGCAATCCGAGCTTGTTTATCCGGCGCCATATGATGAAGGGTCCGCATATTGTGCAAGCGATCGGCGAGTTTCACCAGAATCACCCGCACATCTTTACCCATCGCCACGATCATTTTACGGATATTTTCGCCCTGTTTTTCATGTGTGTTGCGAAAACTCATTTTCGAAATTTTCGTGACACCATCAACTAGCTCAGAGATTTGTTTACCAAATTCACGTTCAATATCTTGAATCGTGACTTTGGTGTCTTCAACAGTGTCATGTAACAAGCCAGTGGCAATCGTTGGTAAATCTAAGTGCAATTCAGCTAGAATCGCGGCAACTCCCAGCGGATGGGAAATATAGGGTTCACCGCTGCGGCGAATTTGTCCGGAATGGGCATTTTCAGAAATCAGATAGGCTTTTTCAATCAGCGAGAGATCGGAGTTAGGGAAAAAACTATGGATTTTTAGGCAGAGGTCCTCAAGCGTCTTCGGCGATTTCTCACTGATGCGCTCTTCGGTACTGATCTCAACCATCTGGAACTGTCCCTCACGCTTCGCGACTGATCGGTCACCAAAGTGGGTCCTATCCGCCACGGTTTTAGAATGATCCAAGACCTGTCATTTAAGTCACGCAATGACCTGTGCTCGTCCACTGTCTAAAAACTGTCTAAAAACTGTCTAAAAAACTATCTTAAAGTCTTTTTAACAGTCTTTTTAACAGTCTTTCTAACAGTCTTTCTAACAATCATTCTATCATCGGAGTTTTTGAGCTATCGATTAAGGTCTTTTTCAATTTGCAGACGACGAGCGTTGGCATCCGCAGTCACTTGGTCAAAGTGCACATTACCAGCGGCAACTTCACGTAATGCCCCAACAATATACTTATTGTTCTTTGGTGAGACAGTTGAGGCCGAACCCTTTAAGAGTTGTTTGGCGCGCTTTGCTACCAATAAAACTAATGCGAAGCGATTATCAACTTTATCCAAACAGTCTTCAACGGTAACTCGAGCCATTCGACCTTCCCTTATAAATGCTAGCAGCAGAGATTAGCTGCGCTTGAGTAAATCTTCAATAATTTTCTTAAACTCTTGATAAGATTTATTAAAATCGTCGTTGACGATCCGATAGTCAAACGTCTCAGCATGCGCTATTTCACTCTGCGCATTTTGCATCCGGAGTTCCAGATCATCTGGAACCTTCCCATCTCGCTTGACAACCCGACGACGCAGCTCGTCAATCGACGGTGGTAAAATGAAAATCGTCACTGTGTTCTGAAACTTACGCCGAAACGTGTCAGCCCCTTGGACATCCACATCCATAATGATGACTTCACCTTTGGCCCAGGCGTCTTCAAGCTGATGCATCGGAGTGCCGTACATATTGCCATGCACAAAGGCCCATTCGGCAAAAAAACCTTTTTCTTCCAGTTCGGTAAATTTCGCCTTGCTGACAAAATGGTACGGATGACCTTCACTTTCACCTGCGCGTATCGAGCGCGTTGTGTAGGTCACTGTGTCGCGTAATGCAGGAATCTCTTTCGTAATCCGCTCGACGAAGCTCGACTTACCCGCCCCGCTCGGTGCCGCAAGAATGATGATTTTGGGCCTGGCACTTTCGCCAGATTTCTCATCAGGATTTGAACCCGGCTTCGCGCCTGAATTCGAGTTTTGCTTCGAATTGAATTGCGACATGCACCCTCATTCGACGTTCTGAACTTGTTCGCGAATTTTTTCGACTAATGTCTTAGCTTCTACCACGATCGCCGTCAATTTGGCCAGATGGCTTTTTGAGCCCATCGTATTAACTTCTCGCAATAATTCCTGTGCATAGAAGTCCAGCTTCTTGCCTTGCGCATTAGTGCTTTTTAGGAGAAGCCGGTAGGCTTTAAGATGTTCGCGCAAGCGCTGCAACTCCTCTGAGATATCCGAGCGATCCAGCTGCATGACCATCTCTTGCGCGAGGCGCTGCTCATCGACCTTGCCCTTCAGACCCAGCCGATCCAGACGCTCGTGAAAACGCCGTTCCAGCTCCGTATTGGCTTCAGCTTTTAACAGTTCGGCGTCGAGCGCAAGCCGTTCCAACTCTTCAAGCAAACGGCTGAGCTCCTTACGCAAGCTTAAACCCTCGCGTTCACGCTCCAATACTAAACGATCCAAGGCCTCTTGCATGAGTTTAAAAACCAGCTTTTTCTCGCTCTCAGAAATTTCAAACGATTCCTGAATTGAAATCAGATCAGGAATCTGCTGCAACATTTCGAGCGTAATTTCAGCTTTTATTTTAAGGTCTTTGGCCAATTTCGTCTGCGCCTGAACCCATTTTTTCGCGAGCCCCGTACGCACCGAAAGCTCAGGATCACCCGTTTTAGCTCGGCGATTGACATAAATATCGACTGTCCCTCGCGCCACCACCGCATTGAGGCGAGTCTTCAATTCAGATTCGATCGAGGCATACTCTCGCGGAAGATGAAAGCGCGACTCAAGAAATCGGCCATTCACGGTGCGAATTGTGATTTCAAGATCAAGGTCATTCATTTTACCTGATTTTTTCTTGTCGCTGGCGGCTTCGGCCTTGGCCCGGCCATATCCTGTCATACTTTTCATATTCGCTCCACGAGGCTATTTTAAACCGACTTTATGCTTTACTTGCCTTTGATGCAAGCCGCAGCTGTTTGAAGTGCGCCGGCAAAGCCATTACCACTGTCAAACCATTGAATATCAAGATCACGTTTAAACCAGGTCATCTGACGTTTTGCGAGTTGCATCGTGCTAATAATAATCCGCTCTCGCAATTCTGCTTCAGTGAGTTTTCCGTCTAAATAGTCTTGAATTTCTCGGTAGCCCACAGAGCGCATGGGCAACCATTCGCCTAAGCCTTTTGCACGAAGCGCTTTGACTTCATCAATCCAGCCCCGGCTCAACATCTGCTCTGTGCGCAGGCTGACCAATTCGCGTAAAACAGCGCGTGGACGCGTCAGTCCGATTTTATGAATCGCATAGGAAGCCGTGCGAACTTTGGCTTTAAACTCAGCTTGAATTTCGCTCATACTGCGCTGTCGCGAGCGCATCAGCTCCAAGGCCCGGCCGATGCGATAACGATCTTGAGTTTTGATTCGCGCCGCATAGAGAGGATCTCGTCGCAAGACTTCTTGATAAAGGTCCGCCAGATTTTTTTCTTTTAAATCGACGGCCACTTGCGCGCGGATTTCTGCGGGAATCTCCGGCACTTCAAACATACCTTTTTCCAGCGCCTGAACATAAAAGCCACTGCCACCCACAACCAAAAAGTTTCTCACGCCCATGGCAAAACGAGAACTGATGACGGCCTCGGCAGCTCGGGTGTAATCACCTGCGGTAAAGGAGCCACCTTCTGGCACAAAATTAACTAAATGATGTGGCACCATTTGCAATTGGCCAGCGGTGGGCTTAGCGGTGCCAATTTCGACACCCTGATAGAACTGGACGCTGTCGCAATTGATGATTTCAGCCTGAAAATTCGCAGCGGCCTGCAAAGCAAAATCTGTTTTGCCGGTTGCCGTCGGCCCGACCACAAAAAGCAAATGCGGCTGGCTCATACGATCCGACCGAAATCTCTTTCAAGTTTTTGAAATGGATATTCCACCGATACCGGCCGACCGTGTGGGCAAAAGCTGGAAAGCGCAAACCCATCCATTTGCCTTAAAAGATTTCGCATTTGCTCCATACTCAGCGCCTGTCCGGCACGGACGACGGAGTGACAAGCCAGGCTCGCGCACACATCAGAAATTTTTCGCTCAAGGGCAAAACTGCCACCTTTTTCATTGATTTCACGAGCTAAAATCTCAAGTGATTGACCAATCGCCATTTCTTTGATTTGCGCCGGTATGGCCCGTACGACCAGTGTCGTCGGACTCATTTGATCAATTTGCACGCCGAGATTACCAAGATCCCGAGCGACGCCCATCAGGGCATCGACTTGTTCAGCTTCCATTTCAAGACTGAGCGGCAGGAGCAAATTTTGCACTTCGGCCTTGCCCGCATGCCAGTCGCGCATCAGTTTTTCATAGGCCACTCGTTCATGGGCCGCATGTTGATCAACAAAAACCAATTTATCATCGGCTTGCGCCACAATATAGGTGAGATGTGCCTGCCCGAGAACCTGTAAATTTGACCAATATCCATACGTCGGCTCGGTCGGCTCGGTCGCCTCAACGACCGCATCAGTCATGAGATCGGGCCTGCGCGCAGGTGCATAGTTTTTTAAATCCTGCAAATTCGGCATCGGGGCGGTGTCATGTTTCTGCTGAAAACTGGTGTGTTGAAAGCCCGCACCTGAGAAGCTCAGTGGTTGGGCTGTCGCCTCTTGAGGCTGTAAATCCTGATGCAAAGCGGGCTGATAGATTGCTTTTGCTTCCGCCACCTGCTGGGCCGAAGTGAGCCAGGGCGCTTTTTCCAGGCCTTCACGCAACGTTTTATTCACGATCCGAAATGCCGCTGCTTGATCCTTGAACTTCACCTGGGATTTTGTCGGGTGAATATTGACATCGAGTTCATCCGGACTCACCTGCAGGCGCACACAGACAATCGGGAACTCACCATGCATCAGCAAACCACGATAGGCTTCCAGGACCGCCGCTTGCAGCGTTCGATCCTGCACCCAACGGTTTTGCACAAAGAGCCAAATTTGCCGCGAGTTTCCGGCCACCTCATGCGGACTTGCAAAAGCGATTTGCACCTGCCAAGTCCCCACCTCGGCTTTTGCTTCGTAAATCTTTTTGACGTCCAAGACAGATTTTGCGCGGTCAAGAAAGTTTTTAGTTTTTGACCAAA
>JAYVXN010000305.1:0-5024 GCA_043785085.1 Bdellovibrionales bacterium
ATTCGGATCACCAATCATGCGAATCACGCGCGTCTGGATATCTTTAATGCCGTCGACAAAATCGATTAGCTCTTCATTCACCGGATCATAGAAGAGAGCGTTGATCGTGAAATCACGTCGGCGAGCATCTTCTTCCGGAGTTCCGAACACGTTATCCCCGGCCGGCACTCCTTCAGGAAATTCACTCGGATCAACTTCGCGGCGAAAGGTCGCTACTTCAAACTGCTGCTCATCTCGTTTCACCAAAACTAAGCGAAATCGTCGTCCAATAATATAGGACATGTAGATCATGCGTTTCACTTGTTGGGGGACAGCCGCGGTGGCAATATCGAAATCTTTCGGGTGACCACCCAGCAATAAATCACGCACGCATCCGCCAACCAGGTAAGTCGTAAAGCCGCCTTTTTGCAAAGCTTTGACGATGCCATGAGCGTGGGAGTCGATCCAATCAAGATGAAGACGTGGCCTTTGAGTTATTTCCATATTTCGAAAAATGAGTATAGCCTTTTGGGGGTGGCGATCTCTAGCCATTTGTTTGTTGAAGGAGCGAAAAACCAAGATATAATCGCGCTTGGACCTGACACTCAAGTGCTTTTGCTTAAAACGAAAGCAAGTTCTGGGGGCGTTTTGCCATTTCTCGATAATTTTCACTACCAAATCACTGGAGACAGCTCCCATCCAAAACTAGTTTTTCTGCATGGCGTGATGGGTTTTGCGGCAAATTGGCGCCGCATCACAAAGGCCTTTGAAGATAACTATCAAACGCTGGCTTTTGATCAGCGTGGCCACGGCCGCTCATTTCAGCCGACGCTCGGCTATGGCCCCGATGATTATGCGGGGGATCTCTTAAAAATTCTCGATGAGTTGCAATGGCAAAAAGTCACATTAATTGGGCATTCTATGGGCGGCCGAGTGGCCTTTCATTTTGCTTCTGAGCACCCGGTACGTGTTGAACGCCTAGTGATCGAAGACATCGGCCCGGTGATGAATCCCTATGGCGCGAGCTTAGTGACCAGTTTGATCAATCATATTCCGGTGCCCTTTCCAAGTAAGCGCGCGGCCAAAGAATTTTTTGATACGAAGTTTATGGAAATTTACAAGGACCACCCGCAGCGCTTGGGTCTAGCGGCTTATCTTTATGCGAACCTCACCGAGAACGAAAATAAAGAAGCAGTCTGGCGATTTTATCTGCCAGGAATTCGCGAGAGTATCTCCCAAGGTGCAGCCATTGAGCGCTGGGAAGAAATCGAGGCCTTACAAATGCCGACGCTTGTCGCGCGCGGGGAAATGTCACGAGATTTGCCGCACGAAACTTTTCTGAAAATACTGCGGCGCAATCCACGCATCGATGGGGTGGAAATTCCTGGTGCCGGGCACTGGGTTCACTCAGACCAACCTGAATTGTTTATCCAGGCGCTCCGGGCGTTTTTTGAGAAATATCCGGTTCAGACTAAGAAATAATGCAGAAACATACTGACCAGCGAGAGCACGATCGATCCAAAAATGGCGGCTCCCCAAGATTTTAAATTAAATCCCGGTAAAAAGAAGGCGGCGACTTTAAGGGTCGCGCCATTCACGATGAACGTAAACAAACCTAATGTTAGAATATTCGCAGGGAGAGTCAAAATGATCAGCACCGGCCAAATCACAGCGTTGGCGACGCCGATTCCGAGAGCCGCAATCAGGGCGGAGACAAGCCCTTCGATTTCAAAATCGGAGACCACTTTGGACGTGATCAAAACGGCAACGGCTGAAACGATCCAATGAAGTAAAAAATGCTGTGAAATAATCATGAGCGAAGGCTAACACACCGAGCGCTAAGTGCCAATCGCTAGTCTGCCGCGGTCTGGCATGTCGGGACAGGGCAACTCAATCGTGATTCCGCTTTCGGATTATCCGATGATGTTGCAGATTCAGAGTTAATTCTCAGTTAAACGCTTCTTCTTTGATCATCTTTATATCAAAGCCGCGCTCGGTGAGGAGTTGCTTCACCGCTTTGATCATCGCTGGATTTCCGCAAAGATAAAACGTTGTCGTGGTTGTCATGAAATTGAACTGATCCAAGTGCCGGGTCACAAAGCCGGTTTTGCCGGTCCAGCTCTGAGGGCCTTGATCCAAGACATATTCGAAACTGAAATTCTTCAGGGATTTCTGCAACTGCTCCAGTTCACTCTGATAGAAAACTTCGACTTCGTTCCAAACTCCAAGCAAGAGGCGAAAGCGAGTTTGCGGAAACGCAGCGGCTTTGGAGCGCAAAAAACTTAAGTGCTGTGACAGTCCGGCGCCGGTCGCCACAAACACCACTTGCGGAGTGGGGGGCACCAAAAACAAGCACTTTCCGAACGGGCCGGTGAACGGCAAGGTTTCGCCACCTTTGAGTGCTCGTACATATTCCGAAGCAATGCCGCCGGGGACGAGTTTGAACAAAAGTGATATTTGCATGGGCTCTTGCTCAGAGGTGGCGATGGAATAAGCGCGCGGTGCGAGTTTGCCTTCATGAGGAATATGCAAAACCACAAATTGGCCGGCTTGAAACGGCATCGGCTCAGAGAAAGTCACAACCAGCTCGCGAATGGTCGGAGTCACAGCTGTCACGGATTTGAGCAGACCTTGATACATCTTTTTGGCCACGGCAAACTCCTCAATTTAATCTTAAACCGGTGTGGTCAAAACTCACGCACGAAATCATTCCGGCGCCGAGATGGAATGAGCTGAAATGACGCATGCGGCAGAGCGGGGGGGGGTATCTGCCTTCTGATTCAGCATGCCAGGACCTTGGTCTTTGACATTTGGCGCACACTTCATATACAGTTTCACTGCCCGGTTGACTATGAGCAGCGAGAAATTTACAGCTGCGCCGAGAATGATTTAAAAGTAATAAACTAGGGCGATTAATTGATTGAGAGAAAAAGTATTTGCGAGAACGAAGTTAAGTGCGTTCTCATAATTATCAGTAAGAATGCGGATGAATGCATTCTTGAAAGCATTAAAAAAACTTCGTCTGCATACTGAATATCTGACTTTGTTGTTTTGGGAAGGTTGTCTTGAAATTTTCTGAATTGCAGCTGCATCCGCAGCTCCTAACGGCCATTGAAAAATTGAAATTTGTTGAATGTACTCCTGTGCAAACCGCGACGATTCCGCATGTTTTGGAAGGTCGGGATGTCGCGGGTTTAGCCCAAACCGGAACGGGTAAAACCGCCGCGTTCTTGTTGCCGCTGATGGATCGCATGATCCGCTCTCTTGAGAATCCCGAGCAACTTTCTGAGGCGGATAAAGAAATGCACGGCAAACGTGCGTTTCCGGACTGGAAACCAAATCAATTTATTCTGGTTCTTGTGCCGACCCGCGAACTCGCCGAACAGGTTTGGGAAAACGCGAATTCACTGCGCGGTGATTCGAATCTGAAGACAGTTTCGATTTATGGCGGCGTTTCTTACGATAAACAAAAGCAAGGTTTGCGCGACGGCGTCGAAATTATTGTCGCGACTCCTGGTCGCTTATTGGATTTATACAAAGAACATCTGGTTGATTTAAAGCAGTGTCGCGCGATCGTTTTTGATGAAGCCGATCGAATGTTCGATATGGGCTTTAAAGAAGATATGAAATTCATCTTGGGCCGGGTGCCGAAGACGCGTCAATTTCTGGTCTTCAGTGCCACGTTGAATCTGGACGTGATGAACACCGCCTATCAGTTTGGCGCAAATCCCATCGATATCGATGTCAGCCGGGATCAGCCGAAAGCTGAAAACGTTGTGGATCAGATCTTTCATGTCGGCCAAGAAGAAAAGCCCGCCTATCTGCTCTCAGTTTTGCGCTTTCATAAGCCTCGTCAGGCGATCGTGTTCAGCAATTTCAAAATGAACGTGCCGCGCTTGACCAAATTTTTGAACGACAATGAGATTCCGGCCGTCGGAATTTCAAGCTTGCTGACTCAATCTCAGCGCACTCGCGTGATGGAGCAATTCAAGAGCGATAATGATCAGAACATCCTGGTGGCGACGGATGTTGCGGCGCGTGGCCTTGATATCAAGGGCGTCGATATGGTCGTGAATTTTGAACTTCCCGATGATCCCGAAAACTATGTTCATCGCATTGGTCGAACGGGTCGTGCTGGCGAAAAAGGCAATGCCTATAGCTTGGTTTCTGACCGCGATCTGGACGCCTTAACTCGAGTTGAAGAATACTTGCGCCATAAAGTCGATATTGGCTTTCTAGAAGAAAAAGACATCGTGAAAGAGTATACATCACTGCCAAGTGAGCGCGATTCATATCGTGGTGATCGTCCTCGTGAGAGCGGTGGACATCGTGCACAGGGTGGCGGTGGTCGTGGCGAGCGTCCGCGACGTGAGGGTGCCAGAGAAAGTAGCAGAGAAGGTAGCAGAGAAGGTAGTCGTCCCGGTGGGGGCCGTAGTGGAGGCCGTGACCAAGGTCGCCGTGACGGCGTTCGTCCGCATCAAGGACGTCCGGAACGAACGGCGGGAGCTCCAGGTGAAGCACGAGTTGCTGGCGAGGGGCGTCCACGTATTGAAAGAAATCAAGACAGTCGGCCCAACCAGGCGGCATCTGGCGGAAACCAGCATCGTGATCGCGCGAGTGGACGGCATCGTGCCGATGAGCAACAACAAAATCGCCCTGGTGCGCGTGGACCCGAGCGTAATAGCCGCGGACCCCGACCGGAACGACATGAAGGTCAGCGAGCGGGCAGTCATGGAAATGGGCAGAACGGCCACGGAAAAATTATTCCGCGCAATAAACCGCAAGGCGGAAAATCTGCGCGCGGCAAAGGTCAACAGACTCCGCCAGCCGGCATCGGCAAAAAAGTTGCCGGATTTTTTAAGCGAATATTTGGAGCGTAGTTAGGACCTGTGACGGAATAACTTAGACATTTTCGCTTGGTCTTTTGAGCCAGACCTTCGTTGCGTCGCCCTCGAATTAGCCGCTGGCTAGTCCTTCGGGCTAGCGCCTCGGTCTGACTCAAAATCCGCTGCGCGAAAATGTCTAAGTTATTTCGTCACAGGTCC
>JAYVXN010000306.1:0-4998 GCA_043785085.1 Bdellovibrionales bacterium
TTTTCCCTCCCGTAACATTTGACTGGAGATCTGTGCCGGCCCCAGACCCGGTTTCGTGCGCCAAATTTCAAGCGCTCGCTCCCAGTGCTTATGGTAACCAGAGTGATGATCCACCGGCTTCGGTTCATTTGGTTTCGGCTCCGCCGGTTTCGACGCCCGGCGCTTTCGCCATTGATATTTCGTCCAGTTGCGAACACCACTGAGCGCGCTTGTCTCGAGCACGCCGAATTTCTCCGCGCCCTCCAGAATGAGCTCTATTTCCTTATCAGTATATCGGCGCGATGTTGCCGCCGTCGCTGACTTCGCCACGGCGATTGCCGCCAGCTCCTCCTGCAAATCCTTGACCGTTTCTCCAGACTTCTTCATCAGAACCCCCATCTTTGTCGAGGTTCCGTCCATCTATTTTGGTCAGGCTATTCCGCTTCCTAAGTGCGTCTCACAATCAACCAATTCAGTGAATGGGCTTGTTTCGCGTTTTAAACTGGTCGTATGAACAAGTTGGCAACACAACCTTTCCAATTACAATTTTTTCGCAATTTGCCCGAAATATGATTAGAATCAATTGAGCGTAAATGAAATTAGATCAATGATGTTAAATCAGATATGAAAAATCTAGATTCACCGATTTTTGATTGGTGATGCCTGGTAGCCGCCTATGAGGAGATTTGAATGTTTCCGAACGAAACAGTTTTTTTGGTAGTTGATGATGCGATTAGTATGCGGCAGGCAATCGTCGCAATGTTAAACGAGCTGAATTACCATAATATCTTAGAGGCAAGTGATGGCATATTAGCTTGGGCGACGCTCAATTTACCGAATATTAAAATTCAGGTCATTTTATCTGACTGGAATATGCCGAATATGGATGGATTGGAGTTTTTGAAAAAAGTGCGAGCAGACAATAGATTTATAAAGACGCCATTTATCATGTTTACGACCGAGAGCGAAAAACCCAACATTGTTGCTGCGATCAATGCCGGAGCCAATAACTACATCACCAAGCCTGCAAATACCGAAACAATTAAAAGAAAACTTGAATTAACGTTCTCTAAACTTCAGTTAAAAATGGAATAGCTTGACGTGGATAACAGCAATAAACTTTTTATTGTCGTGGCCGATTCAGACGTTCAATTCACAAGTGCTGTAGCCGAAGAGGCCAAGCTTGAAGGACTCAATGTATTGACCGCTGCGACGATAGGAGCTACCCAAGCACTTTTCACCAATCGGGCCTTTCATTTACTTGGAATTTTTATTGGAACCAGTTTATCAGACTCATATGGTATTTCACTGATAGTGAATGCTCACCGTGACAGGCCAGGTGTGCCGGTATTCATTATCCAAGGTGATTCCGAAGTCATTGGCGAAATTTCGGAAAATGAACAGAAAAAACTTGGTATCCGCTCTGTCTTCAAAAAAACAGTTCCGTTTTCAGAAATGGTGGGCAAAGCTCAAATCAGAAATGCGATTTTCCCTGAGGGTGTTAAATTAACCGATCCAATTCATTTGGGGCAAGAGCCAACACATACTGACGGTAGGTTTGTCTCGATTCAAACATGTGATCTGTTGTCGGGATGCCTCTCAGTTTACGATATCTATTGCAAAGTGGGCGGTAATCGCTTTGTCAAGCTCTTGCATTTGGGAGAATCCTTTAATCCTGGTCGTGTCGAAAGTTACCTGACAAAGGGGGTGCAAAATCTGTATGTAAAAGAAGACCTTCAGAAACAATACATCACGCACTGTGAGACAGTCGCTGATTCAATCGTGAAAAATGCTGGCCACCAGGCACATGCCAAAACCCTTTCTGCGACTCAAACTGGCCATCCTGATTCAAAAGACTCCCACCTTTTTAAAGGTCCAGATATCAGATCCGGCAGTCCATTATTTTTTTCAAAAGACAATGATCTTTCTAAAAAGTCGAGCAGCGCGCAGTCCATTCCTTCGCTTTCAAGTGAAGCAATGATCCTGACTGCAACAAAAAGTACTCAGGAAGCCCTTAATTTTCTGAAGGCCTCAGGGATTACTGGGAAACTACTGCTCGTCGGCGAAAAATTTATTAACTCTGCACCGGATATTATTAAGCAAAGTAAACTCAATGAACTTGAAGCGTTTCGAAACAATATGAGTCAACTAGCCTGCCAAGATCACGCTCTCGTTGTCACCACTTTGACGACCATGATGGCTTCATCGTTTGAGTATTTACAAGTGGAGCAAACCAGTAAACTGATATTTTCAGCGAGCATGTTACACGATATTGGTATACAAAGTTTAGGGGACCCGAGTCTTATTAGCGAAGATGAAGCGACCATGACTCCTGAGCAGTTGAAACTTTATCAAACCCACCCAACTGTTGGCGCAGAACTATTGAGCCAATTGAGGGGAATCAACCCGACAATCGTACAAGCAGTAGCCCAGCATCATATGCGCAAACGCTCAGGCTTTCCGTCGCGAACACAGATGAGCTATATACATATTATTGCCGAAGTCATCGGCATCTGCGATGAGTTTGCCAGACTCATTACACGGCAACAAACTGCGCCGCAAATCAACATCGCAACGGAATTTGAAAAAATATATCCTTTGTTTTCTATGAAGATCGCGCATCAATTTCGCACGGCGTTCTTTCCTAAAGCAAAAACTGCGACTTAAAGAATCGAAAAAGGTGACTGCATGGATTCATTTGACGATTTGTTGCCCCCCGATCTTCCCTATCAAGTATTGCAGGGCTCGGGTTATTTGCTCATGATTATCACTGATCAACTGAATGGCCAGGTGGCTAGTTTTGTTGCTGAGGCAGATAATCTGACGGCATCCAAGTTAAAAGAGCCAGTGATTATTAACTGTCTTGAGGTTTCGTCTCTCACCGAACCAGCTGTGAAAGCACTTATGGATTTTCAAGCACGGTTGCTGGCGCAACATCGCGCCATAAGAATCTTGATCGGCAATGACGCGCTACTTGCGGCGCAGCGAACATATTTGCAAAGTGGCCAAATGCTTGAGTCAGTGGATTTGTATGCTGCACTGACTGATTTGGGTTGTGTGAAAAACACTGAAGCAAGTAAGGATTTCACTCTCACACTTGCCGAATCCCTCCTCAATGCCATGCAAATTCAAGCTAAATCACCCACAACAATCGGAGAAATCGATTGTAGCGCTAAGGAATCCAAATTATTTGATTATTCAGCGACGATTGATATTGAGAGTAAATCATTTTCTGGTTTGGTCGTTCTTTCAATTCCCGAAATGGCATTGATTCAACTTGTTTCACAAATGACCAAAAAGAGTTTAAATCAAATTACGCCCGAGATTGAAAATGGCGTCGCTGAACTTCTCAATATAACGGTGGGCGCTGCAAAACGTGCGCTTAACCTAAGAGGCTATTCTGTCGTAGTTAGTTCTCTGCCAGTTTACTATCCTCCAGAATTTCGTGGAGCATTAGCGTATACAGATGACTTTTCTCTCGCTGTTGTTCCGGCAACTATAGCGGCGGGCGAGATGGTATTAGAAATTAGGCTGATTCGTCACGTGTGATACTTGAAAAATGCGGTTCAATTAATTCAGGTATGCGAATGAAAATGGTCGTCCCTCGGCCGACCTGACTTTCCACAAAAGCCGAACCACCGAGATCGACGGCCGCTGCTTTTACCGCATTCAGCCCCACACCTCGTCCGGAAATGTCAGTCACCTGATCTCGAGTTGAAACTCCACTTTCGAAGATCATTTGAATAACTTCAAAATCTGATTTCTCTGTGAAGTTCTTCTCTGAAGTTTTCGGAGATTCTTGTGTCAATAGTTTTTTTCGAATGAGGTCTGGATTAATTCCTCGGCCATCATCGTCTATTTCAAGAACTAACCACCTCGAATTGCCAGCTTTTTCTCGCGAGATTCGCACATTAATTGTGCCAACCGGATTTTTGCCGTTTAAAATTCTTTCCTCGACGGCTTCTAAGCCATGATCTACTGCGTTTCTAAAGGCATGGACCAAAGATGAAAAAAGCTCTTGATAATTTTCTGCAACAACTGGAATTTCGCCACCAGTGATTTTAATGGGAGCAACTTGTTTTCCCTGGCGTGTAGCAATCTCTTCTATTGTTGAATTAAAAACTTCAAATGAATTTTGAATCGGCTCAGTCATAAAAGTCGACACAAATTTGTCGACGAGCCGTTGGTGGTCAGACTCCAATCGCAGTTCTTTGAAAAATTCTGAAATTTTCTTCGTTGGGATTTCTCGAAAGCTTTGATTTTCGTCAAATTTCAGACCGAGCAATGCAAGATTCTCATTCACAAATTTATTGTAAATCCCATCGAGATGGCGATGGCACTCATTTAAAGTCTTAAAAAGTTTTTCAGAATCTTCCGACTCAAGAGATGAAACCTTGGCAATTTGCTCTTCGCATTCATGAGCTGCGTCTTTCAGCGACGCGACCATGTAGGTTGCGGATGCGCCCTTTAATGTATGCAAATTCCGCAGCATATTAGGGAGACTTGCCTTTACAGCTTGAATATTTGATTCTTCAAGGTGCAATGCCGAAATGGTATTTTTAGCTTCATTTAGAAAAATACCAAACTGATCTCGATTTTGAATGATCTTAAGAATCATACCTGAAAACGCCTTTTCTCGAGCGGCACGCAACTTGGCTTGCAATTCTTCAGTTTTATCAGTAGCTACGACTACCACGTTGACGATTGCATTATTCTCATCTCGTACTGGTCTATACTCTAAAGTGATATCCTTGCCCTGAGAATGGTGGAAAGTTGATTCGCCTAGCAGTGCTGCTTCATCGAACTCAAGTATATCCTCGAACAAGAGGCTAGACCATTTTTGAAAATCAGTGGTTTTTTCTTTTGAAACTTTCAGAACCTCCCATATTCTTTTCGAGGCGGGAACAGTTTCAAGAAGCTCCTGACAGGCTTTGGAATAGGTCGGTAAGCAGACGCCGTCAGAATTGAACATTAAGAATCCCTGTCCAAGACTATTCACCATGGCACTTGTCGTTCGAA
>JAYVXN010000307.1:0-4984 GCA_043785085.1 Bdellovibrionales bacterium
ATAGCGGGTCTCTGCAGGTTCAGCATTAAAGAGTGTTCCCATCTCAAGTTCGTGGCCTGAGCTGGTCATCAATGTTAAATCAACCGCGCCACCCGTGACATGCGGAGCGACCTCGGGAGGCGCACAAAATTTAGAGGCCTCTTGAATCACCGTTGCCTCACTCCAATTTGGATTTTCACGGCGAATCAAATCAGTGTAATTAGAAAAGAAAGATTCCTGGACCCACATGGGTCGATGACATTCTTTTATGAGCAAGCGCAAATAGGAGGGTAAAAAACTTTGCGCTTCAACCAATCTTTGTCCGACCTGACGACGGGCCAATGAAATGGATTGCGACTCCCGCTGCACATTCCTGCGGTCGAGATCGAAGTGCAGGGCTGGGAAGGAATCGCGCAAGTCAACCAGTGGCTCGCGGTTGTCGTAAACTGGCATTTGCCGGACGCGACTATCAGAGAGCAAAATGAATTCGTGCATAACACCTCCCTACGAGTCCGGGCGTGCCGCCGAGACTAGATTCCTGTATCCCACCTTTCCCTTGCCAAATCCAGAGAACAATCAACTATACTAATGCGAAGATAATGCAAAGATAATGCAAAGAGTAAAGAGGTGCTGCATGTCCTATCAAAAAGCCACCGTAAACTGCTGGTTTATCATGATTTTTTGTTTCGCTCTCGGAGCTGGTCCAGCATCTGTCGCATCTGCGTCAGAGGGCACTGAAAAAGACACAAAAGCGGTGCCGAAAATCGCTGAACCTGGACCCATCAGTCGGGCTGAATTGTTGACGGGATCGGATATTCCTGCGCAGCGCGAATTTCTCTTGGATCCCTCCATTTCGCCGTGTGAGGACTTCTATCAGCATATCTGCAAGAAGGTCTCCAGCGCTTTCAAATTGCGCGATGATCGCTCGGAACATACGTTTTCATTTGATGACTCGCATGAACGAATGTTATTTGCAAAACGAAAGTTTCTGAAAACACTGACGCTGATTTCACCGGCTTCTGAGCGGGCTCAGCAATTGAAAAATAATTTTCTAGCGTGCATGGATGAAAAAGCCGGGGCACGTGATGAAAAAGACTTTGTCAGTAAAGAAAAAGACCAGGTCTTGAAACTTCACGAGCGTGCCGCCTTAGCCGCTTTTTTCGCTGATCGGATTCTCGGCGTGGAGCGCAGCTTGGTGGGCTTTGATTCTGTGCCCAACCAGGATGAACCGATGTGGCAAGATTTGATCGTTGCCGCCGAAGGCATGACTCTTCCCGAGCGCAGTTATTATGAAAAACCAGAAGTCATGAAAGACTTTGAAGCCTTGGTGAAAAAGTTTTTTGAAAGCGTCGGGATGGATCGGGCGGCGGAGCGGGCGAAATGGGTCGTGGCCTTTGAAACCGGTTATGCGAAAGCCACACCCTTGCCGGCTGAGTTGCGCGACCGCCTCACCGCACGCGATGCACGCTCACGAGCAAAATTTTTGACTCTCTATCCGGAACTGCGCCTTGGCGCGCTCTTTAAGCGGGTGCCAGCGCGAGCGATTTTACGAGATATGATTCCTGAATCATTGAAATTTATGAACCAGGCATTAGTTGAGGTGCCTGTTGAAGCTTTACAAAGCGTTTATCTTTTTCATGATCTGCATGTTTATCTCGATGATGCTTATCCGGATTTTTTCAAACAAAAATTTGAATTTAATCGCGTCCATCTCGGCGGCCCTGAAACTCGCCCCGTGCGCGAAGAGCGCTGCACGACCCAGGTCATGAATAGCTTTGGCAAAGAAATCGACGCTGAGCTCTTGCCGATTTTGTTTCCGGACTTTCCAGAAAACAAGGCCGTCGCCTTAGCGGAATCAATTCGGGCCTCGATTATGAACGGCCTCAAAAGCAATACTTGGTTGAGTGTCACGGCAAAAAAAGCCGCTCTTAAAAAACTGCAGACGGCGCATTTGCTTTTGGTTAAACCGCGCAACGATATTGAGTGGGACTTTAATCCGCCCGCCGTTTATAGTCCCGATCAGCCTCTTAAAAACACGCAGCTTCTCAAGCATAACTTGATTGATAAAGAACTGGGTGAACTGAAAAAGCCGCGTGATCGCACGCGCTGGGAAATGGGACCTTTAACGGTCAATGCTTATTATTCTCCGATGGATAATAATTTCGTACTGCCAATCGGAATTTTGCAATATCCCTTTTTTGATCCCAATTTACCGCAGCTGATGAATGCTGGGGGTATTGGTGCCATCATCGGGCACGAGCTCGGGCATGCGATTGACGATCAGGGTGCACAGTATGATTTCGAGGGGCGCGTGAAAAATTGGATGACAGAGAAAGATCTCAAGGAATTTCACAAGCGTGGCGACGTGTTGGTTTCGCGTTTTGAGAAAATCGGCCATAACGGCAAGCTCACCCTTGGAGAAAACATCGGCGACCATGTCGGCTTAACGTTTGCGCACGCGGCCGTCCTCAACGCTCAATCACCGGTCGCGCAGCAAAAAGAATTTTTTATTCAATATGCTCGCAGCTGGTGCGAGGTGATCCGGCCCAAGTACAAAGAAATGCTTTTGAAAACCGATCCGCATGCGATCGGTGAGGCCCGGGTCAACGAGCAAGTGCGTCAGCAGCCTGATTTTCAAAAGGCTTTTCAGTGTAAAGCAGGTGATGCCATGTATCTCCCGGCACAGGATCAGGTACGAATTTGGTGAACCATGACCGTCACAAGTCCCGCCGCTGGAATGAGCAGCCAGCTGGGGATTTTACTGAAGATGGCCAAGCCAAAAACGACGAGGGCTAAAAGCCATTGGTCTGGCTCATGTTGCCACGGAATGGTCAAGGCAATTAAGGTGACGGCAATCGAGCCAACTACGGCCGCGACGGCGGCAAAAATAAAATCTGAAATCCAGGTCAATTTCGCCATTCGCCGCACCATCGGCGGAAACCACGTCATCATATGAAAATAAGATGGAAAAAACATACAGACTGTGCCGACCACCGCGCCCATAAACCCACTGACTTTATAACCAATGAAGGTCGCCGTAATCACCACCGGCCCTGGCGTAATTTGACCAAAAGCCAGAGCGTTCATGAATTCTGGATGCGATAGCCAACCGAGACGGGTGACGAAGTCGGCTTCGAGGAGCGGCACAATCGCAAGCCCTGTACCGAAGACAAAGGCGCCGGCTTTAAAGCAAACCCAAGCCAGTTCAGGAAGTCTTGAAGCGTTCTGCCAAACGCCCACGCTGCTCTCAGCACCGAATAAAAATATCGGCAAACTGAGGCCGGTGAGCAATCCGGTTTTTTTTCGCAAGACCCAGATGACGCCAAATGAAACGATCACCAGCGGCTCAAGATGAGGTGAAGCATGAGTGAAGAGCCCAGCCAATAGAATTAAAATCCAAAAAGATATTTTAGTTTGATGCGGAAGAATCAGCGCACGTAAACCTGCCGCAATTACGCCCAAGGCTGCGGCCTGCATACCAAGTAAAAACCAATGCACTGATGGATTGGTTTGCAGGGTGCTGTAAAACAATCCAAATAAAATCATCATCACAAAACTTGGAAAAATCAAACCGAGTGCCGCCAATGTGCCACCGAGAAGACCGGCGTGACGGCGGCCAAAATAAACCGCCATTTGAAACGACACCGGGCCAGGCATAGCTTTGACCAGCGCAAAAGCTTGCCGAAATTCTTCGTCATTGATCCAACCTTGTGACTCCACCAGATCGCGTTGCATTGTGGCGATCAGCGCGAGCGGGCCGCCAAAACCGAAAATACCGAGGCGCAGAAAATAAAAGAAAACCGATAAATAAAGCATCTGTTGGATTTACCACGACCGCGTGAATTCACTAAGATGAAAATGACTTGCCAGGTAGAAATTTTTCTCTGACGATGATCGCCATGGAAGACACACTTTTTCCCGAAATCGAGCCCTATCATAAGTTTCGCCTTAAGGTTTCACCCGTGCATGAATTGTACGTGGAAGAAGTCGGCAATCCACAAGGTCAACCGGTGGTTTTTCTCCATGGTGGGCCTGGTGCTGGATTAAGTAAAACACATCGACGCTTTTTTGATCCCAAACACTATCGCGTAATTTTATTTGACCAGCGCGGCGCCGGTCAAAGCACCCCACATGCGTCGCTGATTGACAATACGACCTGGGATTTGGTGAGCGATATTGAGAAAATTCGCACGCATTTGCAAATTGAGAAGTGGCTTTTATTTGGCGGCTCTTGGGGCAGTACGCTGGCCCTTGCCTATGCTGAAACTCATCCCGAGCGGGTCACACATATGGTTTTGCGCGGAATATTTCTCTGCCGTCGTGAAGAGATTCGCTGGTTTTACCAAGAAGGTGCGCATTTTATTTTTCCGGATCTATGGCAAGACTATCTGGCGCCGATTGCGGTCAATGAACGTGCGGATTTAGTGAGTGCTTTTTACAAGCGCCTAACGAGTGACGACCGCGATGTTCGCATGCAGGCCGCCAAAGCCTGGAGCGGCTGGGAGGGCGGCACACTGAAACTACTTCCAGACGCTGGCAGTGTCGCGGCGTTTACGGCCGATCATATGGCCGAGTCAATTGCCCGCATTGAATGCCATTATTTTATGAATCGGGCATTTTTTAATTCCGATGAGCAGCTCTTAAAAGATGTTCATAAAATCCGCCATATTCCGGCGATTTTAATTCATGGCCGTTATGACGTGGTTTGCCCTGTGAAAAACGCCTTTGATTTACACCGGGTTTGGCCTGAAGCCCGTCTTGTCATCGTGCCGGATGCCGGGCACGCAGCCGATGATCCGCCGATCACGCGCCAACTCGTGCGGGCCACTGAATATTTTAAAAAATAAAAAAAGCTCCTGCTGGTGTCCGTTCAGCAGGAGCTCTTTAAGCGATTTTCTCACGACGACCCTAGTACTCTGACAGGAAAGTTTGTAGCTGTTGTGCTCGGTCTTTTGACTCAGCCCTTCGTTGGTCGTCGTCCAGTTAGCGCCGTTGGCTAGCCGTT
>JAYVXN010000308.1:0-4962 GCA_043785085.1 Bdellovibrionales bacterium
AGTTGTGCACGTTTCTGCGCAATTCGCTGACGCAGAATCCAAGATTGGCCATGAATTGAAGCGATAAGATTTAAATTGGGGATAGACGGTTGTTCCCAACCCAAGGAAGAGGGGGCCAATTGATGAAAAAGCTAAAGGACATAAACTGGAATCAGGTTTACTACTTTTACGAAGTGGCACGCAAGATGTCGATGAAGGAGGCTGCTGAAGTCACCGGGGTCTCGATTCCGACGGTCAGCGAGCAAATCAAACGCCTCGAAACCTTGCTCGAGACACCGCTTTTTCACCGTCGTCCGCGGCGAATTGAACTGACCACCGAGGGTGAAACTCTTTACCATTATGCCAAGCAAATGTTCGAAAGCGGTCTGCGCTTTTTGGATGTGGTTTCGCCAACGGAAATCGGTGGCTATCCGGTGCGGATTGGTGTGCAAGAGACATTTTCCGCAAGTCCCGGCTTTGATTTTTTGTTAAAATATTTTGACGCCTATTCACCTTTTGGGACTGTGCATACGATACGTGAGACATTATCGGACACGGTTCTTGAAAAAATCCAAGGCGGCGATTTAGATTGGGGCATGACGCTGAGTCCTCCGACTTCACCACGCTTGGAGTTCGGAAAGATCGGCTCGGCCGAAGTTGTCTTTTGCACCTCGGCGGAGGTCTTAGAGCAATATAAAAATCGCATTGAGATTTTTGAGCATTTGCCACTCGCTCGTTGCCGTTGGGATGAGCAATTAAATAAGCTGATTTCAGATCATCTTCAGGCGGCTGATATTTTCGTTGAAGAAACGATTGAAAGCGATCACTTCGAGTTTTGTATGCGCTTGGCGGAAGAAGGTAAATGTGTCACCGCCGTCGCCAAAAGCTTTGCCGGCAGCAATCTCCAGCATGATCACTTGCGGACCTTCAGTGTCAGCGGTCCAATTGTCTTGTCGTACTACGCGACATGGCGGCAGGCGAATTCACGCATGTTGGCCATCCGTAAGCTCAGCGAACTTTTGGAAAAAGACAACCGCGGTCTGCGCAGTCGCTTAACGCCCGGCCAGCCGACGGGTGGCGGGCAGCAACAGATTGGCGAAACACCGCCGATTGATCTTCCACATCGGTTTGAAGATGAGCAAATGGATTCTGATCCTTCATAAAGCGTTCATAATTTGCAGAGCTCGACGCTAGAATCCGTTAAAGGATTCTAGCGTCGAGCTTTCGCTTCGACAAACGTGCCAACCTGCCTCTGAAGCCGAGTGTGGCCATTCTGTTTAGAAAACTCCATTGGGCGAAGTGAGATGCCTTAGATATGTTCAGAGTCGCCGACGCCCAAATGATTTTCGCGTCGTAAAAGTGAGGGTGAATTATATGCATGAAGAATCAATTTTGTCTGGAATGCCGTTTCAGTTCCTGCAAAACCTGTCCGCTCCGCAGCTCCCCACATTGGCTGAATGGAATCAAAAGTATATTGAATTTGTTTTGAGCTTCACCAAAGGGAAAAAAACTGCTGCAGCACGTATTCTTGGAATCAATCGGCGAACTCTGTATCGCCGTAAGAAAGTAGAGCAAAATGAGCCGATGGCCAACGTTGCAAGTCAAATGCCCGCGCCTCATATGATGCCGACATTGACGATGGACGGACCATCTCCGTCAACGCCGATCGCTTAGTCGTTACGACGACTAGCGGTGCGGTCAGTTCAGGCGCGTACGGGAGGTTTATTCGCTGAGGTCCCGTGCGCGCGGCCGATGAAGCAGGGTTAACGGCATTTTGCTGATGCCGGTACGGATATCAAGTGGAATTTGGTCCGATTCAAGCTTGAAGACGACTGATTTTTAAACTGGGTTCGTCGCTGTGAGGTTTGAAGAATAGTTTAAATCAATCGCTGGTCTTTGGAGCAGAATTCATTAATTCAATTCATTACTTCAATTCATTACTTCAATTCACGATGAACTGTGTGGCGCTTCAGATTCGGATTGTATTTCTTTTTTTCGAGGCGCTCTGGGTGAGTTTGAGTGTTTTTAGAAGTCGTATAGCGCGATGGTGGCTTACCCTCTTTACGGGCTTCTGTGCATTCCAGAGTAATAATACGTACTTTGCCTTTTTTAGCCATAATGGGCCCCTTCTCAAACTAAAAGCTGTTCAAAGAATCCAAGTAGATAACACAACTCGACGTAGGATGGTAGTGCATCTTTGTGGTTTTCACAGCAGAAAAACGCTAATTTGCCATGCAGCGCGTTGTTCAGAAGCATAACTGAGAGCTTTGACAGAGGCCTTTGGAAAAATCAAGAATACGGATCTGGCAAAGTGAGGTTTCATGGCGAAGGCATCAAAGTTAGTCCACCGTATTCTGCTTTTAGGAGCAGGGGAGCTCGGTAAAGAGTTCACTATTTCGGCAAAACGGCTCGGTCAATACGTCATTGCCGTTGATCGCTATGCCGGGGCGCCTGCGATGCAGATAGCCGATGAATTCGCAGTCTTAAACATGCTCGACGGCGATGCGCTGGTTGAATTGGTTGAGCGTCTTAAACCCGATCTCATTGTTCCGGAAATCGAAGCCATTCGTACTGATAAACTGCGCGAACTCGAAGCCCAAGGCTTTACCGTTATTCCAACGGCTGAGGCAGTCCATTTGACTATGAATCGCAACGCCATCCGCGATGTCGCGGCCCTTGAATTAGGCGTCAAAACCGCCAAGTTTACCTATGCCTCAAGTGAAGAAGAACTCGAGGAGAAGGCCGCCGATATTGGCTTTCCGAATGTCATTAAACCCTTGATGTCATCTTCCGGAAAAGGTCAAAGCATCGTGCGCACGCCAAAGAAAGTTGCCGAGGCGTGGCGCTATGCGATTGAGAATATGCGCGGTGATGACCAGCGGGTCATTATCGAAGAGTTCATCGAATTCGACCTCGAAATCACGCTTTTGACGATTAAACAACGGCAGGGCCCGACACTTTTTGTGGACCCGATCGGCCATCGTCAAGAACGTGGTGATTATCAGGAATCATGGATACCGGCGAAATTGACGCCGAATCAGCTGCGTGAGGCACAATTGATTGCGAAAAAAATCACGGACCGACTGGGTGGTGCGGGGATTTTTGGTGTGGAATTTTTCATCGCAAAAAACGAAGTTTATTTCTCGGAATTATCGCCGCGGCCACACGACACGGGCCTGGTCACTTTGATATCTCAGGATCTGTCTGAATTCGATTTGCATGTGCGAGCGATTTTGGGCCTGCCGATTCCGCAGATTCAGTATCATGGACCAGCGGCTTCGGCCGTGATTTTAGCTGATCGTGAAATTGCCGCGAATATTGAATACCGCGGCATGGAAAAAGCACTCGATCTCGACAGTGTCGATGTGCGAATTTTTGGCAAGCCGTCAGCACTTCCCAATCGGCGCATGGGAGTTGCACTTGCGCGTGCGTCTTCCGTCAAAGCGGCGCGTGCCATTGCCACGAAGGCAGCCGGTTATGTGAAGGTCACAGAATCAGTTTAAGAAAAATATCAGGAAAAATATCAGGAAAAATAATTGAGGCCAATGGCTGAACGCACTTCGGCTAAGGTTGCAGCGGCCACACTTCGGGCCTTTACCGTACCCTCTTTCAAAAGTTTCACGACTTCATCGGGGGTTCTAGCGAATTCTTCACGGCGTTGTCGAATGGGCGATAAAATGCTCGACATGACGTCCACCAGCCGGTTCTTCAGGATCATGTCGCCAAGTCCGCCCCGCTGGTAGTGCTCCCTTAATTCCTGAAGTTTAATTTTATCAGGATCGAAAAAATCCAAAAACAAAAACACCACATTGCCCTCAATCTGTCCGGGATCTTGAACACGGAGATGTTTGGCGTCGGTGTACATGGAAAGGATCTTTTTGCGAAGGGTGTCAGCATCGTCTTTGAGATAAATTGCGTTGCCGAGAGATTTACTCATCTTTTGCTGACCATCCACACCTGGCAAGCGGCCGACTGAGCCAATCAAGGGCTTCACTTCGCGCAGACAGCTGGTTTGATAAATGCGATTAAACGAGCGCACAATTTCATTGGTTTGCTCAATCATCGGATTTTGATCTTCACCGACCGGCACCAAATGCGCTTTGAACGCAGTGATATCAGCGGCCTGACTGACCGGATAAGTGAAAAATCCCGCAGGAATTGATTTCCCCATTTCTTTTTGGCGAATTTCATCCTTCACCGTCGGATTACGTTCCAGGCGTGCCACCGTCACGAGATTGAGATAATAAAGTGTTAACTCCGCCAATTCTGGAACTCCGGATTGGATAAAGAACGTCGTTTCTTTCGGATCAAGGCCGACGGCGAGATAGTCGTAGGCCACTTCCAGTAGGTTGTTTTTGATAATCTCGGGATCAGCAAAATGATCAGTCAGAGCCTGAGTGTCAGCAATCAGGATGAATTGCTGATAAGTCTTTTGCAGGCGAACCCGATTTTGCAGCGAGCCGACGAAATGTCCAAGATGCAACGGGCCGGTAGGGCGATCACCGGTGAGGATGATTTCTTTCATAGGATAAATTTAGACGAAGCAAACTTCGCCTGGCAATGAATATGATTGACACAGATCAGGCGACCCTCGAATTTATGGCATGATTGAATCTATCTGTCAGATCGCGCAACAAGCGGGTCGTAAAATTCTTGAAATTTATCGCAAAGGTGATTGGGATCTTAAAGAAAAACCGGATGCCTCACCGGTCACTGCTGCTGATTTTGCCGCCAATGAAATTATTTTGACTGGGCTGAAGAAGGTCACTGCGGATCTTTTGATTTCTGAAGAAGCTTCCAATCAAATCATCCGTCCTGAAACCTTACCGCAACGCTATTGGTTGATTGATCCACTGGACGGCACGAAAAATTTTGTCGCTAGACAAGATAGTTTCTGCGTCAATATTGCTTTGCTAGAAAATGGCCAACCGATATTGGGTGTCATTCATGCGCCGGTTTCTGGGCAGACCTTTTGGGCCGAAA
>JAYVXN010000309.1:0-4951 GCA_043785085.1 Bdellovibrionales bacterium
TATCGGCAATGAGTTTGGTATTCAAGTCTCGCACCGAGAGGATGAATAATGTGGTGCGGCCGTCGCCTGAAATGATCAGTGGCGTAAATATAGGGTCAGCCAAAACTCGTGTGCGCAGCTCTGCTCCTTCACTGAGTGAGGCGAGACTGCCAACATTGACAGAGTTGTTTGATTCCGACGCTCCTTGAATATTTGCTAAACTTAAGACGCGCGAAACATTTGGCACTTCTGCCAAGTGTTCCGTCGCGGCTTTGAGTCCACTTAAGCGTTCAGCCTGAAACCAATCACTCTGACTGGTTTTTTTCAAAGACAGGATCACGAGAATCGGCTGATTTTCTTCGAGAAAAAAATCTTTACTCACGCGATTATCGCGGGCAATCAGCGGATGATTTTCAGGCAAAAACTGATTGACGGAATAATGGGTCTGTAGACGCGGAACTTCGCCCGCCGCCAAAAGCCCTGCCAGAGCCATTGAGACAGTGAGGAGCGCAAGCGCACTCAACTGCTGCAATAGTTCAATTTTTTGCGATTTTAATGATTTATTAACGATCACACACCTATCCCCTTAAGAGGAGTTTCGGCGATGCCCGGTGGAACTTAAGCATTTGGCGGGGGGATTATTGTTAAGTTCTAGGGATAGAGTCAAAGTCTAAAAATAATGCGTTATTCGGGCGCCCACACGCGAATTCTTTCGATAAGTGCCTAAAGGCGTTCCAGCGCTGCCATCGATTTTTTCTACGGTCGCGTCAGCCGTCCAGGCATCTGCCAGTTTTTTGTCGATCTTAAGTTGCACATAAGATCCGGAAAAGACCGAATCGTAGAGTCCGCCAGAGCTCAGTGTCCAATCTTGAGGCAGACTGAGTCGCAGCCCCAGAAAATAGCCGCGATCAAAAATTCGATTCACCGAGCTCACGGTATTGTCAGGGGCATCTTCATGACGAGCCAAGGTGACTTGCAGAAGAGTCGTTAAGGTTTGTGCTCCGACCGCAAAGCCGTGCTCCAACGAGAGACTACTTTCTTGCGCCCACCCTGCCGTGACGGTTCGCGAGGACAGCTGTGGTGCCGAATAAGCAATGACCGCGCGGCCAATCCAATCCAACACCGTAGTTTGAAATGTGGCGCCCGTGGTGCGGCGGCGGTTGTAGATGGGGCGCAGACTAATATTGGGATCAAGTGCAAAAATGATGTCTGAACCCAAATTCACAGCGGCACCGGTTAAAACAGGTTGAATCGCAGGAGCGGTGGGTGAACCTTCAAAATAAATGACCGATGAATCAAAGCCGGCTCCTTGATAAGAAATGCGGCCACCGAAATTTCCAGTGAGAGCGGCATCGATATCTTGGTTGGGTAAATAAGAATATTGTATTTGCTGAGGCAAAAGAATCTGCACGGGCGAGGGCCCTTTTGAAACCTCGATTTCACGTGGTAGCCAGCGGCCATTTTCACCAGGTAAATCAGACGGCGGCTGCCAGGGAATATAGATCGCTTCAACCGTCACGGGTGAAGCATCCCATTTTAATAGCAAACTTGGCGTCCCTTTTTTCTCGGCATTGAACGGATCAAAATAAATGCGCGGATTCACGACATCGACCGGATTAAAAACATCCGTCACGCCCCAACTGAGGGTGTTCAACCCCAATTGCAGAGCGAGACTTCCGCCGCGCACTTCCACCCAGGCCTCCGGAAATACGGCGTAAAACTTTTCAACGTCTGAGAGATTCAAAGGATCATATTGGAGCCCAGGTCGCAGGCGCAGGCGGAAGTGAGAATTGGGTTTTAATGAGAACTGCGCATTGGTGCGCAGGATTTCTTGATTCTGATTGGTATTGTCAGAGAGTTTCTCAACGTAATTGAGTGAGCGAAGCGAGGCATCAAGAGTCAGATGTGGAGTCCAATCATTTCGGGCCCAGACCATGCTCGCTGCAAAAAGCAGACAAAAACTGGCAGCGGCGCTTATTTTCGCCAACTGGAAGGCACCTCACGCCGATAATCCGCAAACAAAATTCCACCGTGAGTGCTCAGCATATCTTCGGCGAGTTCAATGGTTTTTTCGGGTCGGCCCGTCGCGAAAAGCAAATCAAAGGCCTCGGCAAAGCGGCGCGAAAAGACCGGATCTTGTTTTTTCAGTTTCTTGAAAATATTTTTACCACGTGCGATCCAGGCGCCGCGGCTGAGAAAATAAAATATGGCCATTTCGTTGTACAGAAGCGTCGCTGTAGCGATGAGTTCCTGCAAAGTCCGGGGCTCGCGAATGTCATCTAATAGAACACTGATGTGATAGCGGCGATCGTCAATGATCTCTTTTGACATTGGCTCTGGCCCGGATTGAAGAAAATTCTGGGCTAAGGACTTCAGGCTCTCAGACAGCGGCGTGACGCCTGGAACCTCCAAACCCTCATGTATCATTTCCGCAATGCTCGAATAGCCACTTGGCCGCTCAATTTGTTCAAAAAAGTAGCGAATCGTGCTTGGATCATGAATGGCCGCTTCGACTGGCCACTCACGGTGAAAAAATGATTCTTGATACGAATTTTTCACTTTTGGATACACCACCACCAAATCCAGATCCGAATATGTATTGGCCTCTCCCCGAGTCACCGATCCGGCCAGGAAAATGACCTCAGCTCCTTGGTAACGGGTTTCAAGGAGTTCACGGGTCACAAAAAGTGGAGAATGCATTGCACGTGTCATTCATCCGCTTTTATCAAACACCCTCGTCTTTTCAATGAAATTTTCGCTTCACATACGCGAAGTTTTGCGCAATAACACGTTGAGCCTTTTTCCACAGGGAGAGCCCATGAAAATTCGTGACTTTGTCAACCATCACTACCGCCATTTCAACGCTGCTGCCGTTAAAGACGCCGCCATCGCTTACGAGGAGCATCTCAAAACCGGTGGAAAAATGTTCGTCACACTTGCTGGTGCTATGAGCACGGCTGAACTCGGCCTGTCTTTGGCCGAAATGATTCGCCAAGATAAAGTCCACGGCATTTGTTGCACAGGGGCAAATCTCGAAGAAGATATTTTCAACTTGGTCGCCCACGATCATTATGTACGCATTCCGAACTATCGCGATCTGACTCCGCAGGATGAAGAAAAACTCCTGGATCGCCACCTCAATCGCGTGACTGACACCTGTATTCCGGAAGAAGAAGCTATTCGCCGTATCGAAAAAGCTCTCTTAAAACAGTGGCAACAGGCGGATAAAGGTGGCGAAGCATATTTTCCACATGAATTTCTTTACCGCGTGATTCGCTCTGGTGATTTGAAACAATATTATCAGATCGATCCAAAAGACTCGTGGATGGTCGCTGCGTGTGAGAAAAACTTGCCCATTTATGTGCCCGGCTGGGAAGATTCGACCACCGGAAACATTTTCACCGGTCACGTCATCGACGGCGATATTAAAAATGTCCACACCGTAAAAACCGGCATTCAGTACATGCAGGATTTGGCTGGCTGGTATACCGAAACGTCAAAGAAAAGCAGCATTGGCTTTTTTCAGATCGGCGGCGGTATTGCAGGTGACTTCCCGATTTGTGTCGTGCCTATGTTGCATCAGGATCTCCATCGCACCGAAGTGCCGCTTTGGGGTTACTTCTGCCAAATCAGTGATTCAACCACCAGCTACGGATCATACTCAGGTGCAATTCCAAACGAAAAAATCACTTGGGGAAAACTCGGAGTGGAAACGCCCCGTTATGTGATTGAATCAGACGCCACGATTGTCGCGCCTTTGATTTTTGCTTACGTTTTGAATCTGTAGTTTTGAATCTGTAGTTTTGAATCAATAGTCGAGAGGGGCCGGCTGTGGCCTTTGCCCTTCTTTTTGCAAGACTTCAGCAAGGGTTGAAAGCATTCTTTCTAAAACAGGCTGCAGCCGAACGGGTTCAGCCTGATGACTCATGCCCCAGATCGGATAAATCAAGCCAGGCTGACAAATACCATCTCGGCAAAGGCTATAACCATCATTTGGTCCGATCTCACCCAACTGCGTGAAGTTAGCGAGCAGATTTTTCGGAAAAAGCGCAATCCCAATCAGACTCACAATCAACATTTGCGGCGGCATTATTAAGCGCTCCCGCCAAATGGGATTACTTGAGGCCTCTTCCATAAACGCGGTAAAACTCGTACTCTTCAGCCAGTACTTGGCCTGCTCGAGAGCTTTCAACAATGGCCGATCAAGAAGCAAATCATGGGTGCGCGAACCTTGCACTGTGCCTGCGATATTGAGCCAGGCTTTGACTTTGCTGAACTCCTCCGGAGTCTGCCAGCGACGTTGCAGAAGCAAGCGAAACTCTGCACTGCCACGCCCGAGGGTCACTAAGACGATATTTTCAGCTTTGTTAGTTTGAAGTTCTTTTTGAATCATCCGCGCATTGTCTGAAAGTGTGGCTCTTGGATCCGTATCAATAGTCTCGGTGCTAAACCCTTGCGCGCGGGCCAGCTGGCGAATGAAGTCGATGTGCTGCCCCCAGCTAAGCCCTCCACCGGGAGACGTACTCGCGACGACAACTATCTCAATGTTTTTTTTATCGCGATTGATCTTTGCCTGATTGACTCGGTGAAAAAACGAACCATGCATGGGTGATTTCAAAATCGAGCGGTAGAGAACCATGCTGGCCATTTCAAGACCCAGTTCGCGAGTCAGCTGGCTAAGCTCCTCACTTTGAATCAGTCGACCGCGCAGACCCGCAACGATCCGATCCGCATCATAAGCCAGCTGCATTTCGGAGTTCACCGACGACTTCAGCTGTTTTTTAGGTTTCATCATTGATTTTTCATTGGACATCAGTTTCAGGATAGCCCGATGGCTCTGCGAGGAGCCAGAAAAAACCGACACATTGCGCGCCATTTACCCCAATGTTGCATAAACTTTCGAGTCGGAATGCTCCAGAAGCCCGAAGGTGGCGGCTCGCGCAGGAAAATCTGGACGAGGCGTACGTACACC
>JAYVXN010000310.1:0-4868 GCA_043785085.1 Bdellovibrionales bacterium
CTCTGAAATTCCTAAGGCATTGGCAATCTGCCAAGCGGCAAGATTGCAGAGTCCGATATAGCGAACTTTTCCAGAACGTACGCAATCATTGAGCGTCGACAAAGTTTCTTCCATCGGAATCACTGGGTCCAGACCGTGAATCTGATAAAGGTCAATATGATCTAGCTTCAGGCGCTTGAGACTGGCATCAAGGGCGTTCATGATATGGTAGCGAGATTGACCGCGTGAGTTAATGCCGCCTCACTC
Source organism: Bdellovibrionales bacterium (assembly GCA_043785085.1). Classification (GTDB taxonomy): domain Bacteria; phylum Bdellovibrionota; class Bdellovibrionia; order Bdellovibrionales; family JAMPXM01; genus JAYVXN01. The sequence goes on from JAYVXN010000310.1 coordinate 247, forward strand.
AACCCCATGTGCATGTAAAATACGATATTGTTAAAGAGTCATGTGACGACCGCAAAGCCAATCCTGAATATTATCGGCAACGCAATCGATACTAAATCAGTGATGGAAAAAATTCTAACGACTATTAAAGGCTGCCTTAGGGTGGCCTTTTTGTTTACCCGTCATTGTCAGTAATTAAGGCAGTGTTTTGACCAGAAACAAAATTTGCAAGTCTCGACAACTAGGTTGGATCTGAATTGGTTGGGCGTTTGCAGATATATCTCAGCGTGAGGTATCAAATGACCGTATCAATTCGAGACTTGGTTTTGTTCTGTCTGGCTTCGTTTTGTGAAGCCAAGATCTAAAGAACTTTCTCGTCAGACAACGTCTTGTTCGTCACTTGAATGATTTGCTTTTGCTCCTCGGTCAAGCGCGAGTTCTTCCAGCCGCCTTGTGCGAACCAGATGACTGAAACCACCGCGACTGCAATATTAGAAATGGGGAAGGACCACCACAAGCCCGAGGCGTGCAGTTCGGTGTGTTTAGCGAGGACAAAAGCGAGCGGCAGTTGAAAGAACAGCTGTGAGACGACAGCGATCGCCATGGCGATCATCATTTTTCCAGAGGCACGAAAGGCCGAAACCAGCGTCAGCTGAAGACCAATACATCCCCAGGTCAGACACATGATGCGAATGAAATGTGCCCCTTGTGCAATGACCTCAGGATCTGTTGGCACAAAGAAGCGAATGAAATTCGCAGCGAAAATAAAGGCGATGACACCACTGAAAGTTAGAATACCGAAGCTGCAGAGCGTTCCAAGGACAGTCACTCGCGCGGCCCGTTGAAAATTTCCGGCGCCAATATTTTGCCCGACAAGAGTGGCAACCGCCATTGATAGGCCCATCGCCGGAATAATAACGATTTGTAAGATGTTCGATCCAACTCCGTAAGCGGCCATCGTGAGCGTCCCGAAACTGCTTGCGAGAAAGGACATCGACATTGGGCCGAGGGCGCGCATCGAAAGCTCGATTGATCCGGGCATTCCGAGGTAAAATGCGCGTTTAATATAAGCCGGGTCAGGCCGAAAATCCTGCCAGGAAAGGTGAATGCCATGCTGACCGCGCATAAAAATGACGATGCCGAGTATTGCCGCCAGAGCTTGGGTCGCCAGAGTCGCAAGTGCCGCACCCATCACGCCATGCGCGCCGATGGGCCCCCATCCGAAGATGAAAAGTGGATCCAAAGCGAAATTTAATAGGACGGTGCCGAAGACAATAAAGAGGGGCATTTTCGTTTGGCCCACTCCACGCATCAAAGCTTGAAACATGGCATAGAGAAAGACAAAGACGATGCCGACAAATGAGACCCGCATAAAGCCAAGAGCGCCGTCATAGACCTCGGGCGCGACTCCCAAGAGGTGCAAAAGAAAGGGAGCCTGCAAATATCCAATACCTCCCAAGATGGCTGACGTCAGTGCGACCATCATCATGGTCTGAGCGGCAACGTGGTTCACCATGTCCTGGCGGCCAGCACCCATATATTGGGCCGATAAGGTCGCACCCGCAACGGCTAGGCCCGAGCCCAATGCGATCACCAAAAAAGTCACCGGAAAACTAATAGCCACCGCCGCAACTGCTGTAGCCCCTAGTCGTCCAACCCAAAAAGCATCGGTCACTACGTAGCCAGTTTGCAGAATATTTCCGATTGTAATCGGAATGGCGAGTTGGATCAGCGCTCGGCCGATTGGACCTTCGAGAAAAAGTTTCTGACGATCCTTATTCATATTCTCATGTTTTCCGTCATCCCAGGTTGCGTTTAAACAAAGAAAGTAGATTGTCTCAATGTCGCTTTAATGCCGCTTCATTATAGGCCGGTAAATCAGCCATGGTAAAGCCGTGAGCGGCTCCTTTATAAAGTTCAGATTTATAGCGCAAATTAGCCTGAGCTAGTGCCACGTCGAGACGTTCTATTTCCTCTGCCTGCATATGTTGATCGTTATCGGCATGAGCGATATAAAGTTCCGCTTTGACTTTGCTCAGAAGCAAGTGCGGACTATCGGTCGCATCGCTCGCGAGCCCGCCACTGTGAAAACTAGCCGCCGCAGCGACCCGGTCTGGAAACTGAGCGGCCGTGCGAATGGCCAGACCGCCGCCCATGCAGTAACCAGTCACACCAATCGGACCTTGTTTAACGAGCTTTTTATTCTGGGAGAGAAATTCGAGAAACACCCCAATATCCCGCAGAGTGTCTGCAGGTTTAAAGGTTGCAAATAAGGGGCCTAGTTTCGGCCGTACATTCGGCATATCTTCAGCTTTGAGGGGGTACTGGACATCGAGCAGCGGGGCGGGACGAACACGATAAAAAAGATTCGGCACAAGAACGGTATACCCTTTAGAAGCGAGCGTCTTGGTCATCTCATAGAGGTAATCTCTCGATCCGAAAGCGTCCATTAGAAGGAGCACCCCTGGATGTGGGCCGTTCTCAATCGGGGAGGCGAGAAATGTATCACACTCTCCATCCTGAGTTTTGATGTTCAAAAACTGAGTATTCATATGATCTCCCCCATTTGAGATTCATGTTTGCAATTGCGATGATGACTTATTTTTGAATCGAAGGGAAGAATTAACCTTTTATGGGGACAAGGCGAATCGCCTTCTCTGGACAACCGTCCTCATTGGCTGCGCGCATTCAACCATCAATGATGCACTGGAGAGGTTCAACATTTCGAAAAAGAAAGTCGAATCTGGCCATATTCCCTATGGTTTTAAAATTGCAAACGGTCTGAGAACCGAGCACGTTCGCCAGCAAATGCAATGGAGGAGGCTCCGAAACAAAAAGCCCGCTGGTTGGTCCAATGCGAAGATTGCAAGATGGCTCAATGCTAAAAAGGTCCCAAGCCCAGCGGGAAAGACGTGGTACCCCGCAACCGTCGGCAGACTGTTGCGGAAGTAAAAACCCTCGTAATTTCCATATGCTGCAGGTGTTTCGACTGGTGTTATATTGAAACATCGCCTAGAATATAAATTGAAAGGAAGTCCCAGTGTCACAAGAAACAATTAAGATCCCGGTAAAGGGTGGACTCGACGAAGCTCGTCGCAAGCTCAAAGAGATGCGAAAGAAAGACCCCTCGCCCGAGCTCGTGAAAATTATCGAAGAGGTCACCAGCCAGAATTCGGATAAAAAGCCGGATATGGATCCGAATGATATTGCGGCTCAACCGCACAATCTTAAGCAAGATTTGGATCTCTAAAAATCATAGGGCGAGCGTTTCCTTTTTCATCTATTGACGATTATCTCAGCCAACTTGAGCAACCAGTGCCCGGTTGTTTGGTTGATACCAACTTTCTGATCGCCTCGACAGAAGAACTGCATCCCTTTTACGACGACGCCAAATTTCTGTTTGAAAAGTTGGCTGAATATCAAATCCCGATTTTCACCACAGTAACCACGCGAGCTGAGTTTATTGATTTTCGACGCAAATCCATAATCACGGAAGTATTGCTAGACATGCTCGCACCAAGCTCAAAGTGGAAAATTTTAGATGAGGTGCGACGTCTCTTGTGGGCTCAGAAAACTTGGATTGATACGCAAGCGGCTGACGATTCAGTTCCGATTTTAACTGATCGGCGAATTAAAGACTGCAAAGAGCGTTTCATGCCGAAGGATCATTCCGGACATATTGGGTGGGTTGCGATTTGCCGCGAATATCTTCATGGTCAATTGCTCGAAGCTTGGAACATTCTTGTTGAACAACTCGGTCTGAACTACGTCGCCATAAGAGATGGCAGCCTCACCGAGCTAATACCAGAAAAACTTGAATGGCCCAAAATGTACAAGCTCAGTGAAGAAACTTGTTTGGCCACCAACGACGCCATGCTGGTCAATGTTCTAAAGTGTTCAAAATTTCCTTTTGTTGCCAGTGCCGACTTTGACATGGCTTATTCCATACTCGCTGATTCCAGCAACAAATCCATTTTGGTTCCTGACAATCTCCATTACCACAAAATCAAAAGCTTACGTTTTTAATGTGCAGATCGGCCTCCAATGCTGACTCCACAACTCAACGATGAAGCGTCGCCTGGCTTCTAGTCTCAACCAAAGAAACCAGGGGCCATAGGGGCCGATAATCTATTTATGTTTATTCGAGATTACTTTTGTATTCCGATTCGAAACGACTTCGCCTTGCAACTCCTCGAAGCCATATGATGTCGCTTTAGATTTCCCTGCCACGCGTCGAAATCCATCATAATTGAGTTATAGGGAAATTTACCGATTCACTTCGTAAAGACGTCGACTTCATCCTTCAAAAGGGATCTGAAGTGCTCGTGGGAACTTCCGGCCTGTCTGAAATGGCGGTCAAGAAACCTCGCATCTTTTCCTGCAGAAACAATAAACTTGCTCACCAACTTGCTATGCAGTTTGCCGGTGTTAGGAAAAATGGCTCTTGCTACTCAAAACTTTCTACTCATCCATGGCACGGAATTTTAATCCTAGAGCTGCAAGTCGGCAAGACTGATGCAGACCTACTTGCTCTGATCGTCAAACCGAATCAAAAGCCCGTAATCCATTACGAACGCCATACCCTCAGTGAAGATCTTCAAGAGTTCCTGTCGCGGCTGCCACAGGACGAACCCCTATGAAGA